>JBIPPG010000240.1:0-4290 GCA_044368545.1 Chitinophagales bacterium
GTTGAATAAATATGATTTGGCTTTGTCTATCCTTTTGGAGGTGAAAGAATACTTTTACTTGAACAATAAGCTTGAATTCTACGCAAAAGTACTTTCGAATATAGCCGTAATATATTTTGAATTGGAATATTACAACCAAGCTATCTATGTATGGAAGGATCTAATATCCAATTATATTTCGCCTCAAGACTTTGCTTTTAGAAGTACGGTTATGAACAATTTGATCTCTGCCTATCAAAATACGTTTTTGTACAATGATTATAGTGAAATACAAATTAGAGAAATTCTAAAACACTATGAAGATCAAAATATAGAAAAAGATCAATCTTATGGGAATGCGTTGAATAATCTAGCGGTATATTATCGATTATGCTATGATTACAAAGCCGCTATTGAAGTGAATTTGAATTTGCTAACATTTGCAACGATGAATCATTTTGAGAAAATAAAGTATGAAGTTAACTATAATTTGTTCTTATGTTATCAGGAATTAAACGATGAAAAGAAAATGCTAAAATATCTTTTGAATGCATTAAAGTTGTCCAAAAAATCAACTTATTTATATTTGAAAGAAGATTTGTACAAATCATTGTATTTGTATTATAAAAATAAAAATGATGTCAATAATGCGTTCGAATTTTTAGAAAAATTGTATGAATTGAGCATAGAAAAAAAAGAGTTAAGGAGTGGTATTGATAAAATTAATATACAATTTAATTATAATAATGAACAGCAAAACGGTTTTTATTTGAATGAACATATAAAGAACAATATCTTTGAATGGAATAGAGATATTTATCTTGAAAATATGAAGGGAGATGTTGTTAAAGTTAATATTGATAGTATAATTAGTGTGATTTCTACAAATAAATTTATCAAAATATATTTCCCAAACAAACAGGCAAGCATTTTTAAGAAATCGCTAAAAGATTTTACAGATTTATTATATGAGAAATTCCAAAACAATCATCTGCTATTCAGTACTAATTTAAGAAAAGAAATTGTAAACCTATATTGGTTAAGTGCTTTTGACAAGTCTAGTAAGAAAATTTATTTAAATGTATTAGAAAATGAATTTATCTATAGTATTACTAGGACACAATTGCCAAAACTTAAAGAATTTTTAACAAAAAAATAAATTTCAAAGTAAGTATATTTATTGTTAAGCAGAAATAATTTCCCTTGTATTTATTTTATATTTTATCATTTCTCTTAGATATATAAGCAATAAATTCTTGTATCTTAATCGTGTATTTTGCATTTGGGTATAAAATTTAGGTATTTCGGTAAATAAATGTGTGTTTAAATAAGAATGGAATAAAAATTGATATAATTTAAATCTAAATCTTTTCTTATGAAATCTAAAATCATTTATTTAATAATACTTTTGTGTAATATAGCGTTATCTGCTCAGATGAAAGTAGGCTCTAATTCAACTTCAATTTCTTCAATTTCTAATTTTGAAGTAGAGGCTAACGATGGAACTAAGACAACTATTACCAAAGATAATGGAAAAATGGGAGTGGGTACATTAAATCCATCGAATCTTTTACATATCAAATCCAATCTTGACCCAATTAGAGCAGAAGGACTTAGAACGGGAACGATTAATGATAGTCTTTTGATTGTAAATGATTCGGGTATTATACGAAAAATTAATAAAAACACTTATTTAACAGCTAGCGAGCCATGGTATGATGTGGCAACAAATAAAGGCGCTTTTTCTAATTCAAGCAATATCTATCAAATGGGCAATGTAGGTATTGGAACTAGCTCTCCTGTAGCAAAATTAGATGTTTTGGGCGATTTTAAGCTAGTAGATGGAACACAAGGATTTGGTAAGGTATTAACTTCTGACTCTAATGGAAAAGCAAAATGGCAACCGTTACCAACGTCTTCAGGAAGTATTGTCGGTCAGTATTATGTTCAGGGAACTACATCAGCTTCTATAGGTGCTGGATCTACAGCTGATGTTCCAGGTATGACTTTAACTATTACGGTTCCTGCTGGAAAAACACAAACACTAATGTTTACTATAAATGGATATATGATAACATCAAGTGGATCAGGTGCTGGTCAAGGGGTGTTCTCTTTATTTCAAAATGGGACAAAAATTTCTTCGGCATATGCCTCTTGTGGCGATGGAGGATCCTTGATCAATTTACCACATCCAACAACTTTTTTAAAGGCAGTATCTTTAAGTGCAGGTACTTATACTTTTTTAGTCAAATATACCTCTTGGGCTAATACGGGTATAGTAAACTATAATCCCACAAACTATTTAGGATATAATGGAGATACAGATGCAATGCTTACAAGAATGCACGTTTTAGTCTTTAATAATTAATATAAAAAAATATAATATGAAATATCTAATAATTATCCTATCATTTGTGGTAGTAAATGAAATGTCAGCTCAAATGAAAGTAGGCTCTAATCCAAAATCTATTTCAAACAATAATGTTTATTTTGAGATTGAATCTACCAATAATCAAAAAATTATTGTAACCAAAGATTCTGCCAAAATGGGATTAGGAGTAATCAGTCCCACAAATCTTTTACATTTGAATGCCCCACAAAATCCTTTACGAATTGAAGGGCTATCAAAAGGCGATTCTACCGAAGGTGTTCTAACCGTAAACGATTCGGGAATCATTCGCAAAGTAAGTTCACTTAACGTGGGAGCCGCCTACGAGCCTTGGTTTAATGTCGCTACCAATAGAGGTGCTACGCTTAATACACAAAATATTTATCAAATGGGCCGAGTAGGGATAGGTAATTCAAGCCCTTCTTCACCATTGGTCATACAAGGAGTTACGGGTAATGGTGTTCTTAAGCTAATTGCGCCTTCTGTAGCCGCTGGCGATAATTGGTGGATGGGATTTGGACATGGAACCACATCTACTGATGCTAATGACAGAGCTCGAATAGGCGTAGATATTTTAGCAGGAGGTTCTGGTCGTTTGTTTTTTACAACGGGTGCTGCAGGATCTCAAACTAGAGCTATGTTTATTAGCGAAAATCAACGAGTAGGTATAGGCACGAATAGCCCCTCAAATAAGCTACATGTGGTAGGAAATGCCTTATTTACGCCGCGTTCAAGTAATGATGGACTAGGAGGAGAGCCCGTTTCTGTTGAAATTTATGGAAAATCACCTAGTGGTACGGCCACACAAGTTGGAGGAATTAAGATGGGATGGTATAATGCTACGGGAGGCATCGAAATATTAAGAGGTGGGGGCGCTTATGGAGTAGGTCTAGCCTTCAATATATCGCCAGATAATAATACTGGGACTACTTTTGAAGCCATGCGCATCATGCATAGCGGAAATGTGGGAATCGGAAATACTGCACCAACCGAAAAATTGGATGTAACGGGAAATATTAGGTTTTCTGGCGTTTTATTGCCCAATAATATTGCAGGTACCGCAGGACAATTTTTAATGTCTTCGGGTTCAAGTGTGTCTCCAGTTTGGACGTCGCTTACCGCTGCAAATTCCCCAAATATTTATTCTACCGATGGTATACTTGCCGGAAACAGAGTAGTGACACAAGGAGCCAACAATTTAACCTTTTCCAGTACTAGTGGTAATTTTATTTATAATCCAACTACTTCGGGTAGAATGGGCGTTGGGACTTCGTCACCACAAGCCAAATTACATATTAATAGCGAATTGGCAGCAACCAATACGATAAACGCAGATGCATCGGTTTTAAGACTCTCTAGGCCGACAACGGTCAATGTTAATTGGGATAATATTGCACAATTCAATTTAGGGTCTTATGCAGCAGCTACCCCCAATGCCGAAACCAGATTGGATTTGGGTTTAAACAATTTAGAGAATGCAGATTCCACATTTACCAAGGTAATGACTTGGCAAGCTAATGGAAATGTAGGGATAGGAACTACTGCGCCCACATCAAAATTGGAAGTAAATGGAGCGGCTACAAATACCGTTGCTCTTAATGCTGCTGCTGCTACATCTATTGATTTTAGCGCCAGCAATATTGCCATTACATCCGCTACGGCTACGGCCATTACACTCAATAATTTGAAAAATGGAGGGGCTTATACACTAATATTTACAAGTACTGCCGCCACCGGAACGGTTGCGTTTTCAGCCACAGGATTTACATTTGTTTACGTAGGCACCGAAGCCCGAACCAGCGGAAAAAAACATATTTATAGCTTGATCGTAGCAGGAACGGAAGTATACGTTACTATGGGTACTCAAAATTAATTGGTATGAAATCTCAAAAAATTAAATTACCTTTAATTTGTACTTTTTG
>JBIPPG010000241.1:0-4288 GCA_044368545.1 Chitinophagales bacterium
AAATACTTATTTGTTTGATAATTAATGTTTTAGGGTGTTTTATTTTTTGGTTTTGCGAATGTTAAAAATAATTGAAGAATTGACTATAAAAATGAATGTTTGTTTCAATGAGGTAAGTTTTAGGATGGTAAGGTGCTTGTGGTTTTTGCGCTAGTGATAGAAGCGGCATCCTCTGAAACGAAGTGTAAGAGATATAGCGTATAGCACGTAAAGCGCCCAAATATAAAGATAATGGCTGTTGAGCAAAATTAATAGAGCAGAAGAGTTATGGTGGAAAATTAGAATAGAAAATTGGGAATTGGATTTTTTTGTCAAAAAATTAGCAGAATTTAAAAATTAAAAAATATATTTACACTTTGAAATTTTATTAAAAAATATATGTCTAACAAAAAAATATTGCTTGAAGTAAAAGACCTCGTGGTGGGCTTTCAGTCCGAAGACGGAATGGTGGAAGCTATTAAAAGTATCAGTTTTACATTATATAGAGGCGAAACAGTAGGTATAGTGGGCGAATCGGGTAGTGGAAAGTCTGTAACCTCCTTGTCTATTATGCGCCTGATTGCGTACCCTCCAGGGAAAATTATTTCGGGCGAAATCTTGTATCATACCGATAAAGGTACGGTGATAGATATTACCAAATTGAAGGAAGAAGATATGAGAATTATTAGAGGAAATGAAATATCGATGATATTTCAGGAGCCTATGACGTCTCTAAATCCTGTATATACCTGTGGCGATCAGGTTTCGGAAGCCATTATATTGCATCAGAAAAAATCTAAAAAAGAAGCGGACGAAATGACGCTAGAACTTTTTGAAAAGGTAAAATTGCCCGATCCAAAAAGAGTGCTAAACGCATACCCACACCAGCTTTCGGGCGGACAAAAACAGCGTGTGATGATAGCTATGGCTTTGAGCTGCAAACCGGGTATTTTGATAGCGGATGAGCCTACTACGGCATTGGATGTAACGGTTCAAAAAACCATTCTCCAATTGATGAATGATTTGAAAAAAGAAATAGAAACGTCTATTATTTTTATTACGCACGATTTGGGTGTGATAGCAGAAATTGCCGATAGAGTAATAGTAATGCACAAAGGGGTGATTGTAGAAGAAGGAACGGTGGTTGATATTTTTGAAAATCCACAACATCCTTATACAAAAGGACTTTTGGCTTGTAGACCGCCATTGAACAAACGTTTGAAAATATTGCCTACGGTAAGCGATTTTATGAAATTTGATGCTGCTGGAAATATGATAGAAGTAGATGGTAGCGCTTCGGTAAAAGAAATGATAGAGAGCGTAGTGGTAACGGCCGAAGATACCAAAAGAAGACAAGAAAGCTTGCAAGCGGGTGAGACTTTATTGGAAGTGAAAAATTTGAAAGTATGGTTTCCTACCAAATTGAATTTCTTTGGCAAGCCACAAGGTTTTGTAAAGGCGGTAGATGATGTAAGTTTTCAAATGAAAGAAGGAGAGACTTTGGGATTGGTAGGAGAGAGTGGATGCGGAAAAACAACACTAGGTAAAACTATTCTTCGATTGAACCCTGCTACCGATGGCGAAATTATCTACAAAGGAAGAGATATTTTGTCTTTGTCTAAATCGGATATGAAAGATATGCGTAGAGAAATGCAAATTATTTTCCAGGATCCTTATTCTTCCCTAAATCCAAGAATGACGGTGGGCGATGCGATAACAGAGCCTATGAAAGTGCATGGAATATATGAAAATGATAAAGTGCGTAAGGAAAAAGCGATTGAGTTATTGGAAAAAGTAAATTTGAATGCCGATCAATTTGTTCGTTATCCGCATGAGTTTTCGGGAGGACAACGTCAGCGTATATGTATCGCTAGGGCTTTGGCGCTCAATCCAAAATTTATTATCTGCGATGAGTCTGTATCGGCGTTGGACGTATCGGTTCAGGCACAGGTATTGAACTTATTGATTCAATTGCGCGAAGAGTTCAAATTTAGCTACGTGTTTATTTCCCATGATTTGTCGGTTGTTAAATTTATCAGCGATAGAATCGTTGTAATGAACAAAGGAAAGATTGAAGAAATAGGATTTGCAGACGATATATACAATAATCCGCAGACCGAATACACCAAGCGATTGATAGCGGCTATTCCAAAAGGCGATATCGAAGAAATCAAAAACAAGGGTGGATTTTTATCACATTAAAATAAAAAATAGTTAGGTAATAAAAAAAAGCCGTATTTTTACACTTCAAAATTTTTAATACATTGCAGAAAAAACCATTTGTAAGAAACAATAGATTCGTAAAGAAAGAAGACGAACATAGAATCAACGAAAAAATTACCGCAAGACAACTAAGACTTGTAGGAGATAACGTAGAACAAGGCATTTATTATCTTGACAAAGCCTTGGCTATGGCCGCAGAGCTTGAGTTGGATTTGGTAGAAATATCGCCAAACGTAGATCCGCCTATTTGTAAAATAGTAGATTACAAGAAGTTTTTGTACGAGAAGAAAAAACGTGACAAAGAGATTAAATCAAAGACTCAGAAAGTAACGATAAAAGAAATTCGTTTTACGTCCAATACGGATGATCATGATATTGATTTTAAATCAAAACATGCTGAAAAGTTCTTGAAAGAAGGCGATAAAGTAAAATGTTTTGTAATGTTTAGAGGTAGAGATATTGTATTTCAAGATAGAGCCAATCTCTTGCTCCTGAATTTTGCAAAAAAGCTGGAAGAAGTAGCCAGTGTAGAGGCTATGCCAAAGACCGAAGGTAGAAGAATGTTTATGACATTGGTACCTAAAGTGAAGAAAAAAGCATAAAAAAAACATTAATTTTGTGTGAATTAAAAAAAATATTATCATTTAAAATATTTTTTAGTACTTTTGCACTCCAATTTAAAAATAAATTAAATTTCTATATATATGCCAAAGATGAAGACCAATTCTAGTGCTAAGAAGAGATTCAAAGTAACAGGTACTGGAAAGATTAAAAGAAATAAAGCTTTTAAGAATCATATTTTGACCAAAAAAACGAAAGTTCAAAAGAAAAGATTGACTAAGAAAGGTTTGGTACACGAAAGTGATGAGAAGAGAATCAAATTATTGTTAACTATCTAATTGTAATATAAAATGCCACGTTCAGTAAACAGTGTAGCTTCAAAAGAGCGCAAAAAAAAGGTTTTAAAACACGCCAAAGGTTTCTTTGGTAGAAGAAAGAATGTATGGACTGTAGCCAAAAATGCTGTTGATAAAGCATGGGAATACGCATATACAGGAAGAAAATTAAAGAAAAGAGATTTTAGAACTCTTTGGATAGCTAGGATAAATGCTGCGGTTCGTCCTTACGATTTATCGTATTCAAAATTCATCGATATGTTGAACAAAGCGGAAATTTCTATCAATAGAAAAACGCTTGCTGATTTAGCATTAAATAACCCCGAGGCTTTTAAAGCAATCGTAGACAAAGTAAAAAATTGATTTTTGGTTATAATAATTTAATACAGAAAAGACTCAATATTTTATTGAGTCTTTTTTTTTTGTTTTAAAACGTCAAATTATGTCACTTTTGTTTTGTATCTTTGTCAAAAGTTTTAGAATTTAAAAAATATATGTTTCAATAATTTTTATTCAATTACTTTTGTAGGACTTATAAATAACAAAATTAAAATTTAAAAAATATGTCAGATTTACAACAAAAAATGAAAGCATTGGAAAGTACAATTGGTGTACTTGAAAAATCGTATGGAAAAGGAAGCGTAATGCGTTTGGGCGATTCAAAGATTGTATCGGTAGATGCCATTCCTTCGGGTTCTTTGGGCTTGGATATTTGCTTAGGCATTTCGGGCTATCCCAAAGGAAGAATTGTAGAAATATATGGGCCTGAATCTTCGGGTAAAACTACGTTGGCTATTCACGCTATAGCCGAAGCACAGAAAAAAGGCGGTATTTGTGCTATCATCGATGCAGAGCACGCTTTTGATAGAGTGTATGCAGAGGCATTGGGTGTAGATACCAATAATCTTTTCATTGCACAGCCCGATAATGGAGAGCAAGCTCTTGAAATTGCGGATCATTTGATTCGTAGTGGTGCTATTGATGTATGTGTAATTGACTCGGTAGCCGCATTGGTTCCAAAAGGAGAGCTTGAAGGCGAAATGGGCGATTCAAAAATGGGATTGCAGGCGCGTTTGATGAGTCAGGCATTGCGAAAATTGACAGGAAGTATCAATAAAACAGGATGCTGCTGTATATTTATCAATCAATTGAGAGAGAAAATTGGTGTGATGTTTGGAAATCCAGAAACA
>JBIPPG010000242.1:0-4286 GCA_044368545.1 Chitinophagales bacterium
GTGCTAAATTGATTGTATAAAAAAACCACTCGGTGGAGTGGTTTTTTGTAGAGGAAAAGAGGGGAGTTGTCTCGAACTTTTTTGAGTCTGATTTGCGACTTTTATTGAATTTGAAAATGCTAGAATTAAGCTAATAAATTTATTAAATGGAATACCGTCATATTTGAACATTCTTAATGAAACTTTTAAAAAGAATAGAATAAGAATACTTTTTTAGATTTAATTATAAATAGTTAAAAGAACCAAATGAATTAAACTTATAAGACCTGCTCAAAATGATTATATTTCAAAACTATGGATTCTAGTAATGTAACAATCATTGTTTTTTTTCTTTAGGGATTTACCATTATAATAAAATTTATTTTGAAGTAACAGCGTTTCTCCATAAGTTAAAAAGTGAAATTTTAAATTTTCTCTAAAAAAATCATCAACTATTATTTCATAGGAACCAACTTTACCAAACTCAAGAGTTTCAATATAGATGCCTTTTGAGAGCGTATTTTCTTTTTTCTCAAAACTCACTTGGTATATTGGAAAAAGAAGGGTGTTTTTTAAATTGTTTACCCAAATTTTTTCTTTTTTACCCTCAAACCAAATTTCAACTTGGTTTGCGTCCTTTGTTGTAGCACCAGAAATCACTTCTCCATTTAAATCAAAGCAAGATTGCGTGTTTTCCAATTTTAATTTTGGATAGAAAAAAGGGTCAATTAATGCATTATGCAAGGGCTGGTTCATTCCCGCTGCAATACTTCCATAATATTCCATTTCAATGGGAGTTAAAGCCACTTTTTTTAAAGTCCATAGTTCTCCAAAAACATTGATTTTAAGTTTTTTGGATGTATTAGACATTTAGGTTAGGTTTAATTGCGTAATAAAAATAAAAATCAGGTCAGGGAGAGCCAGGATTTAGGTAAATATAAAGTTATTTAATTTAACTTTCTTAATGTCTCAAAGTACTCCCTTAAAAAAGGAGTTTCAAAGCTAATCGTCAAATCTTCTATTAGTTGAATCGGTTTTGTAAAATTCTTCCACAAAGTAAAATTGTAGCTAATTACATAATGGGGTTTGAAGTTGGTTTTTATCAAATAAGATTGAATAGCGTCGTGCGAAACAACTCCCCAATCCCCGACAATGCTATTCAATAATAATCCTGTGGAGCAAGTACTAGAATAGTGCTCCTGATTATTCATTTGCTGCAGCAACAGTAATGTAGCCGCAACATCGTAATTGATATGATACAAAGTCAACTTCGATTCTTTATATTCTAATTCATAACGGGTAATAGTAGGTTCAATTATTTTGGCTAAAAAAGTTGTGTATGATTCTCCAAATTCCTCCTTTAGACTATTAGTAATAACATCAATTGACGTGTTATCAAATGTTTCCGAAGATTTTGAAATCACCACAAAATCGTTTAGAACCATTTCCGTATGAACGTCTTTTATATATTTTTTCCAAACATTATGAGAAATGCCTCTTGGGTCAATCAGAACTATGTTTGAAACCTTAAATTTTCCCAAAGAGGTCAGTATGGTATCCAACAAATTGAATTGGGCATAATTCGTACTAGTGCAATACAAGGTGTGGTTATCTTGAACGTCTTTGGATAATTGATTTAGAATTGACATTCTTTTGGGGATCTTAGTATTATTAAGAAAATCCTATACTAGTTTTATCGGTTTTCCTAAAATTCATTTCTTGTTCAACATAAAAAAGAAATTTCTCAGGATTTGATGTTTCGGAACCAAACAACAATTGCTCTGTCAAACATCTTTTCTTAACATTGTCAATTTGGCCTCCTGTTAAAGAATGGTCTACACTCACTTTTCGTAAAAAATTCTCTTCAACAATTGGAAATTGTTCTTTTAGAATTGAAAAGCGAGTAGTCTTATCAGGCTTTTCAAAATTAAGCTTATAGAGAATCCTTCTGTCAAAAGCGCTATCCATGTTGATTAGCATATTAGTAGTAGCTATGAAGATTCCATTAAAGTCTTCCAACTCCTGAAGCAACATATTTTGAACTGAATTAAACATTTGGTCTACAGATTTTTGCACTACATTTCGTTTGCTGAAAATGGCATCAGCCTCGTTAAACAACATAATAGGCGTTCGTTCAAAATGAGCAACGGCTTCTCTATACTCCTTGAAAACCCTACGGATATTCTTCTCAGATTCTCCGATAAACATATTATGCAGCAAACTCAAATCTACCATGATAATTACTCTGTTATTTTGTTTGGCAATTTGTTTCACTAATTCCGTCTTTCCTGTTCCTGCATCACCATGAAATAACATCGTCAAACCAGGTTGCAAACCTTGCTCTGTGAATCGAGTGATTATATCGTCATAAGCATCAGATGTTAGTTGAAAGACCTCTTCAATTTGATTTTGGGTCTCATTAAAGAAAAGCTTTTTTTCAATGATATCTTCCGGTTTAACAGGCAATGTTAGTTTAGGTAAAAACGGTTTTTTAGCGTCAGAATCTGGTTTCCCATATTGCAATTGATCGGATATACGTTCCCCTAAACTTACCGCTGAAAAATCAGCCAAGAAAGGACTGTTAAAAACGAGAAAGCCTTCTTTAAACAAAATGCTTTTTCCTGAACGCACTTTATTTTTAAACACATACGGGAATGACGGGTCTACTGCAAATTTCTCTAAATCATAATCTAAGTCAAACTCTTCAACTCCTAAATAGGTATTGGACATCATATAAAACAGAATTACTTTTTCTTCATAGTCAATTTGTTTATTTTCAAAAATAGAATCTATAACCGAAAAGGAACGAAACTTTGAAACATAGGTTAAAATGACATCAATGATAAAATCACTTTCGTTACCAGACAAAATATTTTTTATAAAGCCAAAAATTTTAAACATTGCCTCCACAATATCATCTGGAATAATAATTTCCAATAATTCCTTGTCATTATTCAACACCGCATTCATTACCTCTTTAGAAAAAGAATAGTCATTAATTGTTTGTGCTTCATAGGCTTGTCTGTTTGGAATTAACCAGCCTTTCTTTTTAAATTCTGTTAAAATAGTATTAGTCAATAAATATTCTATCGGTTGAAAACCCATATATCTCATTGTTCGATAAACATCGAATTTATTTCCTGAAATTTGTTCACACAACAGTACTGCAACAATTGCAGCTGTCTTTTCTTCCACATCAAAAAATGTCTGGACTAAAGCTAAATCATCTTTCGCTTCGGAAATAAAATCATCTGTAGAAAAGATTTTCGAATCTCTCATTTCATAGATAACACAACAACTTTTAATAAGTGGGTTTTGCAAAAGGGCATTCATAAGATTAAGGTTTAAATTTTTGTAATAGTATTGTCTTTTATAGCAATAGTCATAGAGGTTTCAAACTGTTCACTGTTGTAAATTAGTAGTGTATATATTCCATCTTTAAGTGCATAATTTCCAGTTGGTATAGGTCCTGAAATAGTTGTTTTGTAAAAGTAGAACAGTACTTTTTCTGGATGTTCACCTACTATCTCATAAGAAACAGAAGAGTCATAGCAGCCATACCTATTCACTTTTTTTTGATATTTTTTATTCATTTGCTCTTGATTAGCAAAAAAATCCTGATACCTTTCACTTCCTAATATTACCTTATCACCGTAAACTTCCATCGAATAACAACCACAATTAGACAAGGTTAGTATTAAATCAGTGGCTTCAATTAAAGATGTTTCCTCAATCGAAAAAAAACCTTTAAAATGAGCGACTTTAAAGGAGGTCAACTGTGCCATTATTGGATTAGAAAATCCAAAAATTAATATGATAAGTACGCTGATTATTGGTTGCTTTTTCATGACATATTTTTTTAAATACCACAAGTACAATCCTCGTTACCTGGAACAGTAACACCATACCATTTCAAAATAGTGGGCATCCCTTTGGATGTATTAAAAGGACTGTAATTCAAATAATTTTGCGTTCTTCTGTTTGCCCAGAAATAATAATTATAGTTCAGTTCTTGACTTTGAGATGCTAAAATACTTGGCGTATTTTGCGACAATTCTATCAAGGCTAACTTAACCATCATATTACAAATAGGTAATATATCTGAAGATAATCCGACTTGTATAAAACTATCCTTCTCTTGCGGAGAAACATAAGCGGGAAGCAACTCGGATACTTGTCTGACGGAAGAAATCTCTTCTTCAGAGCTATATTTCATTGTTCCATCATCATTAATTAAACAAGCATAACAAGGCTTTTTATTGCCTCTCAAAACAAAGACATCACCTCCTTCAGCTCTGGTAACTGCT
>JBIPPG010000243.1:0-4262 GCA_044368545.1 Chitinophagales bacterium
TCTTCAATAGAAAGAAAATGTATTTTTTTTCGATAATATTCAATAGACGTATTCACTACAATTCGCTTCATCCAGCCTTCAAAAGAACCTTCAAATTTGAATTGCGATAAATTTTTAAAAATTTTTATGAATGCATCCTGCAAAATATCTTGCGCTTCATCTTCATCTTTGCAGTAGCGGAGACAAATTGTATAAAACAATTTTGAATATTTATCATATAATGCCTTTTGAGCGGTATAATTGCCCTTGATGCATAATGAAATTAATTCTTTTTCGTCCCCTATCATTCCTAATGTCTAACTTCTTTTTTAAACGATTGGATTAAATATTTTTTCCAATGCTATCAGCCTTGACCCTTTTAACAAAATAGTTGAATCTTTTATATTTTGATTCCAAAACCAAAATCGTGCATCTTCTGAAGTTTCAAAATATGGCAAATTGTATTTTTGAGATAACGATTCAAATTCTTTACCCACCAAAATTATGCTTTCTATTCCTAACGAAATGGCTTTAAGAACTATCTGTTCATGTTCCGCTGCCGCGTATTCTCCCAATTCTTTCATAGCCCCCAAAAAAGCTATTTTTGTTCCTTTTTGAGCAGATAAATTAATTATAGAAACCTCCATACTTGAAGGATTGGCATTATAGGCATCCAGAATCCAATTATTTTCATATTTTGCTACAACCTGCGAACGACTATTGGTAGGAAAATAATTTTCGATAGCTAATTTTATTGATTCATTTTCCACTCCAAAATATTTCCCAATACATATAGCACTCAAAACATTGTACAAATTATAATCTCCAGTTAAATTTGTATGAATAACTAGATTTTCAAATTTTACACTTAAGTATGTATCCTTTTGAACAATCGTTCCAAAAACAAAAGCATCTGAAAAATTAGCACTATAAGTAATTGAAGCTATTCCATCGCTTGTATTTACTAGCTTAGACTCATCCATATTAATAAAAATCTTTCCCTCAGTTGATTTCAAAAAATTATACAGCTCTGTTTTTCCTTTCAATACACCTTCAATTCCGCCAAACCCTTCAAGATGCGCTTTTCCTATATTCGTTATTAGCCCAAAATTAGGGGCTGTATACTTGCAATAGCTTTCTATTTCTTTTTGATGATTTGCGCCCATTTCTACAATAGACAATTCATCCGATTTTTTAATATCAAGCAAAGTTAAAGGGATTCCAATATGGTTATTCAAATTGCCTTTGGTATATGCCGTTTTATATTTTTGAGATAAAACCGCATGAACCAACTCTTTTGTAGTCGTTTTTCCATTGCTTCCAGTAATAGCAATAATGGGAATATTCATTTTTTTTCTATGAAAAAAAGCAAGTTCTTGAAGCGAAGCTAATACATCCTCTACAAGAATAAAATCATGATTTAGCTTGGCTATTTCCGGATTATCTACTACACAGTATTTAGCACCTTTTTCTTTTGCAAATTGCGCATATTGATTGCCATCAAATGAATCGCCTTTTAAAGCAAAAAATATTTCGCCTCCAACAATATTTCTAGTATCGGTGGATACATTTGTACATTCATTAAATTTTGTATAAAGTTCTTCTATATTCATAAATTTAGAATTAATAAAAACAAAAAAAGCCCCCTTAAAAAAGAGGGCTTTTGAATTTAATCAATTTAATTATTTTTTCTTTCCACCAAAATGGTTTCCACTTTTGAATTGGTTTCCTTTAGGGCTACCTACTCTATCCATAGCACATCTAAATCCAATATCATCTGTAGACTCATACTCTTGAATAAATCTTCTACTTCCTGGAGACATCCAATAAGCTCTATCTTTCCAAGAACCACCTTTGTATACTCTAGATTTATCATTTATCAATGAAGATGATCCATATTGATATGCAACTAGAGATTGTTCATCTTGGTCAATATAATTTCTTACATCAGATTTACGATAGTTTCTTCTTTCTGCAGCCTCTTCATTTGTTACATCTCTATAATTCAATCTTCCTAAAGAATCTTTCTCAGCTAACTCTGTTCCATCTTCACTTTTCAACTTAGTTTTGAAGATATTACCTCTAAATGAATTGAAATCATTTGCATCAATTGAAGTCATAGGTCTGTACACATCCATTACCCACTCATTCACGTTACCCGCCATATTATACAATCCGTAGTCATTTGGGAAATAGGCTTTAACTTCGGTAGTTATAGCTCCATCATCATTCAAATTACCTGCGATACCCATATTATCACCTCTTCCTCTTTTGAAGTTCGCTAAGAATTTTCCTTGTAATTTACCTGATTTTGGATATCTCAAACTAAATCCATTCCATGGATAGATTTTTTGATCAGTAAAACGCTCTTCGTCTTTATAAGGTAAATTTCCTCTTAATGAATATGCTGCAAATTCCCATTCTGCTTCAGTAGGTAATCTGTAATCTGGTTGCAAAATACCATCTTCAAATTTTACCGCTCTTTCTCCACTTCCGTTAGGATTCAAATCTTTCAAATTTTTCTTAACATTACCTTCGTATTGTCCAGCCAAATAAGCTCCTGTATTGAAGTTATTCTCATCTACATCAGATGCTGGATCCAAATTCAAGATACCTTTTTTTACTAAAATACCCTCATTTACTCTATCTGTTCTCCATTTAGCAAAGTCATTAGCTTGCAACCAATTAACACCTACTACTGGATACATATCATAAGATGGATGACGGAAATAATACTCCAAATAAGGCTCATTATAAGCTAACTCATCTCTCCATACCAATGTATCAGGCAATGCTTTACTAACTACTTGAGGAAAACTTTCACCAAATACTCTTTGTAACCAATACAAATATTCTTTATAATGAATGTTGGCAACCTCAGTTTCATCCATATAAAATGAATTTACGGTTACCTTTCTAGGAACTGCATTCCATTCAAACATTACGTCTTGTTCTTTTTGTCCCATCATAAAAGAACCACCTTCTACAAAAACTAAGCCTGGCGCTAAGTCTTGTCCTTTGTAAGCGACTTTTTCAAATCCACCATTTTTGGCGTCATTGTATTTCCAGCCCGTAGCAGAAGAATTTCCTGTGCTACTACCTTTACTTTTACAAGAAGTAAAATTCATTAAAATGAAGCTAGAAACTGCTAATAATACAAATACTTTTTTCATCTGTTTATTTTTTAATGTTTAATTTCATTAAGAGTTGCAAAAATAATTGTTTTTTTTTAATCTTTTGAATTATTTTTAAAAACACTTCATCTTATTAACTCCAAATTTTAATTTTTATTATATTTTTTTAATTAATTTTTCAAAAAATCGGGACATTCCAAAATTTCTTTATGCTCATTTGGTGTTAACGAATTATTCTCACCTCCTATCAATACTCGTATTCCTATCTCGTGACTTCCGCCAGTATAGGTACTCAAAGCATTTGTTCCAATATCATACGAATAGCTAATTCTAAATCGATTCAAATTGATTCCTGTCATAAGCATTATAGATTCTAATCCCTCAAAATTATGGCGAAATCCTACGCCTAAATTATAAATTTTGTATTGACCTAAGAGATTGCCAACTAATTTTTGATTGGAAGCTTGTCTATCATATTCTAGAAATGGGAAAAGTGCATACTGTTTTTCAGAACCAAATCTTTTAATAGCTCCCAATTGTAAGGATAACAAGGTATAATGAAACGTAGAACTTTCATCATTAAAAAAGTTCTTTTTTGGCAATAAATTCTTTGCGCTAACTCCAATATAATAGTCACTGGTAAAATATACCATCCCAAAATTGGCATTTAAGAAACTTTTATTATAATTATTGGACAACTGATCTTCTGAAACTTTATTACTATTAAAACCTAATATAGCATCTATTTGATCATAAAACTTTAATTGTGAAAAATCAATCTGTTGAATATTTAAATTTCCCGAAATACCAATTCGAAGCGCTTGGTATCTATTAAATTTTAACTGATAACTATACATCAATTCAAAATTGTATCGAGATAAAATATTGCTTCCTAATTTATCGCCCAATATTTGCAAACCTATGCCTGAGTTAAACGTTTCAAAATGTTGGTCATAAGATGCAAAATACGTATTATAACCCGAATTTATACCCGTTCCGATAGTTGGATATTGATTTCTATATTGAAGATTGATTCTAGGACCAAACATAATTCCAGAAAAAGCGGGATTTATATTTGTTTGATTTTGTGACAATTGAGAAAAATGAGCTTCTTGAGATTTTAAATTATTTGTAATGAATATAAAAAAC
>JBIPPG010000244.1:0-4255 GCA_044368545.1 Chitinophagales bacterium
TACATTGATAGACGATACCTTTAAAGTATCGCTCATTCCATACACCCTCGAATATACCAATGCCCATCAATGGCATCAAGGTTCAAAAATAAATGTAGAATTTGATTTTTTAGCTAAATATTTACAACGAAATATACAATTGGGAAATAGAAATTAATAAAAAAATGGGGCGTGCCCTCGTCAAAGAGGCTAATTTATTTGTCTTTTTATCAACATTCTCAGAAAGCCTCATTGACGAGGTCGGGCTGTCCGCTTTACTTCGCGCTGCTACGTGCTCGCTGCCATCCCTCACGCAGTCCACGTGTGTCTTGCCGTCTACAGTATACGATTATATAATCAATTACTATTCTTGTATCTAGCATCTAATTTTTATTACAAATGGTCTCATTTTTACAAAAACCAACAAATGTTTCTTAAAAAACATTTAAAAAAAGCAATAAAACTACCCTTTTTGACCATTTTCATTAAGAAAAACTATCTTAATAAAAAATATCACATTTGTAAAAATTGAATTATTATTGTATATATTTATAAGTTAGCAAGCATATTAAAAACGACCTATGGACGACAAAGAAATTGAAGCAATAAAATTACACGTAGCAGGTGCTACTGTTCGAAACACGCCACCATTTGACTACCTAAAGCCGTTTAAAAATGAATTTGAGTTAACACAAGACTTCATTGATAAATGGGTAGTTCCATTTTATATGAACATTGGACACACAGACAATGAATGGATTAATAAATTGACTTCTTTTAAAAAAGAAATTACGATAGACATAATTGAAAAAAATCTTGGTGACTTTAACTGGCGGACAAGACAGACTGGAGCATTTTTCTCTGCTATTACAAATCAGACACAATTCATTGACATTATTGGGACACATTTATTGAAAAGCGAAGTTTCTTATGCTGGTGGTGTTTACTGCAAAGTATTTGCTTCATTTAACTTGCCAAAGTGCGTTGACTACTTAAACTTATATCTTGACTATTATCTAACAACACCCGACTTGTGGTTTAATCAAAGGGAAGCAATGGAAGCAATTCTGTATCTCGACAAAATAAACTCAACAAATCACTTTGACAGACACATTAGCAACTGGACAGAGTTCATAAAAAACAAACCTTATTGGGACAAAGAAATTAAAATCGAAAAATTGGAAAAACAATTAAATGTTATACAAACCGTGAAAAAATTCGCCTGCTAACGGCCGTTTTGCAAAAACGGGGGTTTCTTGCTTCTAATAAAGTGAAGTGCTAGACTCAAGTATAGTGCTTCCCTCCGCCCTGATTCATATCCCCCAAAAAATCCATTTTCACATCTTTCTCATCTTTAATACAAAAATACTTTTTTTCATTTTATGTGTCTGATTTTTATATTTAAATTCCGTTCGTGAGGACACGAACCGAGGCGGAGGAAGCATCTCTTCTGATAATGCTATTAACATTTCAAAGTATCTAATAGGTGGTTCTGTAGGTTGGTCATCATCAAAATAAAATGTATTACTCTTTATATATACACGAAACGGACGAATGATATAATCTTTTCTTACTTCAATCAAATCATTCATAAAAACAAATTCATTAATTTTAGAATTAGTTTCAATCAAATTCTTTATTGATTTGTATAAATCTACATATACAGGAAGCATCTCTACTGTTAATACAGCATCAAGATGACGTATTATATAGTCTTTATCTATAGGAAAATCTGGTTCAAAATACATTGTTCCTAATTTGCTAATATCTGCAAACAAAATTAATTTTTTATTTTTTTTAAATTCCTCAAATGATTTCATTACTCGATTATTTTATTGCATATCAATGATTATTATTTTATTATCTGTAGCAGACCAATGAAGATTTGCTGAGTTTTTATTTAGTTTCTTTGCAAAACATTTTCTCAAAAACTTGTTTTAACCTACATAACTGTTCAAATTCTTCTTGCTTCCCTAATTCATATTGCTCTTCGCAATATTTATACATTGATTTTTTTATTAAATCTAAATTTGGATTATTTGTTGCCATTGCTAATAAAACCTTTCTGATTGGTAAGCTTTGGATATCAGAATACATAATATTTGATTCATTGATACTTATTTCATTATTTAATAGTTTGTCACAATTTGCTATATTTTTAAAAAAATTAAGTTTATTGATAAAATAATTACAAATTAAGTCATTCAAAAGATTAAAGAATTCATTTTCAGTAAGATTACTAATGTCTAGTTCTCCACTTTTTTTATTTAAAGTGGTTTCATAATCATTAACAGAAATTGATATAGTAACAGGAGAATAAATTTGTTCAATTAATAATTCGTTTTTATAGTTAATCCATTGTTTTTCAATTTCTAAAATGGAAATAGAACAGTAGGCTCTTAATATTAGTCTTCCTGCAATTTCAACTATTTGGAAGCTATATCTTGTTTCATATTCACTTGTTATATAAGCATCATCTTTATATTCGGGCAATTTATCTTTAAGAATATTTTCTAATATTTTATAGAATTTTTTTTTCATATTATGGTTTTTTAACGATATTTGATAATTGAAATTTATTGTCAATCGTAAATACTTCAACTTTTTGAATCTTTATTACAGTCCCTTTAGTTACTACGAATCCGTTAATTTCAAAAGTTTTTTCTACAGTTGTAATAGCTTGATTAGTGCTGCTAAAAGCATTTACTATTTTATTCTGTGCAGGAGTGAAAGCTACATCATAGAAATACTTATTATCAATATATACACAGTTATTGAAATTGTATTGGTTCCCTATTTTTTTAATAAATAACAGATCTGGTTCAGGTGTACTACCTCCTATAGAAAGTTTAGGTTTTATCACTAACTCATAACCCTCTTGTTTTAATGTATTTAGTCTATTCGATACCTCCACAGATAGACCAGAATACTTATTGCTAGACCAGCCCTGACTAATAATCCGTTCCATTTCCCTCCGCCGTGATTCTTATCCCCCCCCCAATAATCCATTTTCATATCTTATAATCTTTAACACAAAAATACTTTTTTTCATTTTATGCGTCTGATTTTTTTAGCTACATTTCGGTTCGTGAGGACAAGGAACCGAGGCTTAGAATCAAGTAAAGATTGTATTGAAATGAATCATTGTCACAACTTATTCTTATTGAAATACTTGTTTATTAGCAGGTTGATTAGAAAAATACCTAAAAGGAAAATCACACAACTGACGTATAAAAACAGATCGAATTTTTCATTATGTGAAAGCTTGTAGTACACCGTACAAGGATACGAAATAGGATAATAAATGCTGATTTTTTTTACAGCAATAAAAAGATTGACAAAAGACAAAAAAGCCCCTATAATAAAAGGAGAAATAACGCTTTTTACCCAAATATTCAATGCCGAAAAAATAACAATCATAGCTAATGAAGCAATAAAAAACAAGGACAATATTTTAGGAAAATTGGGATTGAAAAAGTCTATTTGCATAGGGATTAAAGGCCTCAAAAATTTTAAAACAATCATAGAAATTATCGCAAATACAATCAAAACGCTATTCCCTATTAGATTGTATAAAAGAACTAATAAAAACTTATGATTTATTATCGTTTTTCTATCTACGCCTATTACAAATAAATTTCGCCAATTGTGAGTATAATTTTCAACTGAAAATACAGAATACGTTGTAATCAAACAATAAATGGGCAAAAATAATAAGGCCCAGGTACTAAACAAATCATCAAAAAATCCATCCCAAATAGAAGATTGAAAATGCTTGAGATCGCCAAAAAAATAACTAGAACCTATCAATAACACAACCAAAATAGGGTATAGCACCATAATCCATATATTCACAAGCGATTTGTTTTTAATCCATTCTGCTTTTAAAATAGTTGTTTGTATCATATTCCTTGATTTGTGTAGTCCAAAGATATATCTTCTAAAGGGTTGACATCCGCTACAATTTTATAAATATCCAAATTGTTTTCTGTGAGTAATTTTATGATGTTGGGTACGTGTTCTTTGTGGTTCAAATGATAAAGAACCCAACTGTCTACCTCTTGAGTAGGCACAACTCCTAGAAAACTCGAAACAAGCAAATTTGCTTTTTCATTATCATTTGTAGACATTTTCAGTATCATATTCTGGCTATTCTGCAAATCATTAAGTTTTCCATTAAAATGCACCTTGTTCGATCCAATAATAGCTATATCGGTTATTATTTTTTCTACTTCGGCCAATAAATGACTCGATAAAAACACCGAAATTCCCATAG
>JBIPPG010000024.1:0-14333 GCA_044368545.1 Chitinophagales bacterium
TCTGTATTGGTAAGATGCCATAATCTTTTAATTTAGTTTGAATTTTTTCAATGTTTTCAAAATATATTGATAAGGTTTTAATATTATTGTGGAATATAGCGCAGGGATTGCATCTATCGCAATTGCGGATATTAAGATAATTATTAATAGGGTCATAAGTATAATTAATAAGATTGTGAGAAATGGTACTATTATAAGTACTTTTAATTTGAAAGCCATAGGCATTGAATAATTTTTTGAGTTGTAAAATTTTTGGATGTGTTTTCATTTTTAGGAATTTATTATGTTAACTAACTCCATTAACAACGGACATTTTTTACCATTGTTTTTTAAATCATTTTGTTGAATGATTTTAATTTGTTCAGTTGCTTTAGCCTTTGCTGATGAAAGGTTTTGATTGAATTCGATTTTTGTTTGGATTGTTTTTTGGTGCATAAAATAAGATTTTTAAAAAATCCTATTTTGTCCTATAATTTACATTATGTTAAGTATATGTGATTTTACAATTCTTATTCTGTTATATAAACAATTATTTCCTATCTTTACAATTTAAAAATAAATATGAACACTCAAACATTCAAAAAATTAGCTATTGCAGAAGGAATTTCGTTTCTAATCATTTTAGGAATTACAATGCCACTCAAATATATGATGAACTACGGTATGCCAAACAAAATCATTGGTATGATACACGGTGCTTTATTTATTTACTATGTCATTGCTGTTTTTTTGGTAAAAAGTAAATTCAATTGGAATGCAAAAGATACTTTCATTGCTCTTATAGCTTCTATTATTCCTTTTGGGACTTTTTATGTAGAAAAGAAAATGATAACAAATTAGAATTTAGATTTGAGAAAATAGATTTTAGATTTTGAAGTTAATCTAAACGAATTGTCTTTTTAATCTATTCTTACTATATTTGCAATTCAATGCAAAGAAAAGGTTTGGCTTTTTTATTATTGTTAGTTCTCTTGCTTCCTTTGGCAGGTAGTTTTTTTTTATTTCAATACAGACAAATAGCTATTAAAAAAGAGCTTAAACGAAAAATAAAGCGAGGTCTCCCCGATTCGGAATTAATTTCTATGGTATTGACTTCAGAAATTTTGAATTCAAAATCGTTTGAATGGCATAATTCCCATGAATTTAGACTCAATGGACGTATGTATGATATTATCAAAACGAACAAAAAAGGGAATCAAACAGAATATAAAGTAGTATGGGATAATGAAGAAAGCGAACTTTTTAGTCAATTAGAATCGGATTTGAAAGAAGCCTTTTCACATGACCCAGTTCAGAAATCTAACAGCGCAAAATTTTTATCGTTTCTAAAATCGATTTATATTCATGATACAGAAGACGATAGAATGATCAAAATAGACTTAAATCTATTGCAAAAACATCTAATTAAACAGGAGAAAACATTTGTAAATGCTTTTTTTAAAAACACCTCTCCTCCACCCGAATTTTTTATTATTTCTTAGTAAATTACTTGTAGAGTCAATTTACAAGTAAATGTTGTCAAAATCATATAATTGACAAATTTAAGCTATTTTATTAATAAAAAATCAACTCAAAAATGAAAAAAAATACACTTTTGATAGCGTTATGGGCTATTATTTCTTCGGGGTTAGTTGCCCAAAAAACAATAAAAGAAATCGTTATTTCGGGTAGTAAATTTGAATCCGAAAAGAAAGAAATTTCACAAACTATTGACGTGATTTCAAGCAAAGAATTGAAATTTAACTCTTTTGGAAATACAGGCGATGTTCTTCAAAATACGGGAACCATTACCGTACAGCAAAGTCAAAATGGTGGCGGAAGTCCTATTATTCGTGGGTTTGAAGCCAATCGATTGGGAATTGTGGTAGATGGTGTCCGAATGAATACGGCAATATTCAGAGCGGGGCATTTACAAAATGTATTGCGTGTAGATAATGGACAGTTGGATAGAGCGGAAGTATTCTTTGGGGCAGGTTCTACGTTGTATGGAAGCGATGCGCTTGGTGGTGTTATGAATTTTCAAACCACAAAACCTCAATTAAAAACTGGATTTAAAGGAAGTGTAATGGCAAGATATGCTTCTGCTTCCGATGAAAAAACAGGTAGTTTTACCTTGCAATATGGTGCCAAAAAATTTGCATCGATTACTAGTTTTACATACACCGATTTTGGCAATCTAATGTCTGGAAATCAACGCGATCCACAATATGGAAATTGGGGAAAACGATTGTATTCGCAAGCGAGAGTTGATGGAAAAGATGTAATGGTAGCCAATCCCAATCCAAATGAACAATTAGGATCGGTATATAGTCAATACAATATTCTACAAAAATTCCTTTTTCAGCCAAGTGAAAAAACGTCACATCTTATCAATTTTCAATATTCAAACTCTACGGACATCAATAGATACGATCGATTGACCGAAACAGCCGATAAAACCAGTAGAAATGAGAATCCAACGTCTAATAAATTTAGCAATGCAGCATGGTTTTATGGTCCCGAAGCGCGATTGATGGCAGCTTATACATTGAATCATTCATTAAATAATGGTTTTGCCGATAAAATGAGATTGACCGCAGCCTATCAAAATTACAAAGAAAGTAGAAATACGAGAAGATTTGGCAACAATAATCAGACTTCGCAACGAGAAAATGTAGATATAGCTTCCATCAATTTAGATTTTTCAAAAAAATTAAGAAATCATAGCCTTAGCTATGGATTGGAAGGTGTTATTAACTGGGTAGCAAGTTCGGCTGTGCAATGGAATATAGCTACAGGAAAAGTAACGAATGCGACGACAAGATACCCCGATGGAGGAAGCCAAACGGGCAGTTACTCAATTTATGCACAAGATATTTGGGAAGTGTCTAAAGACTTGGCTTATATCAATTTAGGTACTCGTTATTCATACAATACTATAAGCGCTACAGTAACCGATACTACCCGAAAATATGGTTCTTTTGAGATTTCAAACAGTGCGTATTCCTTCAATGCAGGTTTGAGTTTATTGCCTTCCAAAAACAATAAAATTGCGTTAAATATCAGCTCGGGGTATCGTACTCCCAACTTAGACGATGTTTCTAAAATCTTTGATGAACAGTTATTTATTCAAGTAAATAATCCTGATGTAAAACCCGAAATGGCAATTAATTTTGAAGTAAATTCTTGGAATAAAATTGCAGAAGATTTGACGCTAGAAGCTGGTGCATACTATACCACTATGACCGATTATATCACCAATCAAATTACATCGGTAAATGGAAGTTCAACTACCAAAATAGACGGAACAACCTATACGTATCAAACACTGGGAAATGCCTCTACCGCTAAAATTATGGGAGCTTATGGAAGTATGAAACTCAAAATGGGTAAGTATTTTGATCTTTTTGGAAATGTAAACTATACGTATGGACGAGTAAGAATGACACCAACATCCAATGAAATTGCGTTAGATCACATCCCTCCAATGTCAGGGAGATTTGGATTGCAGTATCATATGTCAAAATTCAATAGCGAACTTTCGGTTTTGTTCAACGGCGCAAAAAAACCTGAAGACTATAGCATAAATGGCGAGGATAATATAGACAAAAGCGCCGATCCTATCAATGGATTTACACCTGCTTGGTATGTTTTGAATATGAGAACTAGCTATGATTTTACTAAAAAAGTGAGCGCTCAAGTAGCTTTGGACAATATTTTTGATTCCAATTATAGAGTTTTTGCTTCGGGAATTGCTTCTCCTGGTAGAAATCTAAGATTGACACTTAGAACTAGTTTTTAAGTACTTATTTAAAATAAGGCTCCTCAAAATTATTTTTTGGGGGGCTTTTTTTGTTTATAGAATCGTTTTTCGATATTGAAATTTCCTCAGAATTATTTTTTTTGGGTCTTTTTACAATACTTTTTATATTAAAATTCATTGAAAACAAAGCCGCAAAATTATTGAAATCAAATTCTAAATTTTGAACTTTTGCTAAAGGCGAAATATTTTTTCTAATTGAAAATGAAAAGTATATAGATTCGCTCGAATTCGCTTCTATGCCTAATCCGTATATAAATCCCAAATTACTTTTTGAAAAATTATCTTTGAAATTTATATTTTTTGAGTTAAATTTTTTATCCAAAAAGTCTGAATTATATTCACTAGAAGATGACAAAACAGAAGAAAATGTTAAACCTAAGTCTGCAATTATTTTTACTTTTCCACCAAACTTAAATCTATTAACGAGCGAAAATTGAGTAGCTAAAATTGTAAATTTATTTTTAAACTCAAGACCATTTAAATTTTCATCAAAACTTAGCTTGAGAACCGAAAGACCTTGTTCATAAAACAAGCCATAATAATCTCCTGTAACACCTATCGAACCTATGAAATCGTGTCCAATTTCGGAACTACTATACAGCTTATTATTGATAGTTGATTTTTGAATTAATAAATTGGGGCCAGTTTTAAATCCTAGTAATACATCTTGTGAAAACAAAGCAATTGAATACAACAGAATTAGACAAATTAATAATTTTTTCATAGTTTTTTATTTTTTTTGCTTTGAAAATTTAAAACAAACCCCAAAATAAGCGATAAAAGTATTGGACGTAATATTAAAATTATTTTCACCATAATTTAAAGCAGATTCTTGTTTTCTAAATCCTAAGGATAAAAATAAATTCTCCTTAATATCTCTTTCTACTCCCAAACCAAATAAAACTCCCAAATATTTATTCTTAACTTTAGAAAATGCAATGTCCTTTGTTGTATATGACGAAACTGGAGTCCCCACTATTTCCCTATCTGTTTGTAATAAAGCATTGTAATTAAAACCAACATCTGCGTATATTCTATATTCATTCCCAGCTTTTAATCTTAATACAATCGGAATGTTTATAGATTCTGTAGTCACTCGAGTTTCAAATTTTTTGTTATCAATATTTTCTTGATAATTTAATTTAACAACCAAACTTGAAGGTTCTATTTGAAATCCAATATGTTTTCCTGAAACTCCTAAAATAATACCTATTTCATTTCCATACTCAGTACTTTCATAAAAATTTGAACCAAAATATGTTTTGTGTGAGAAAATGCTTGGACCTCCTTTAAATCCTATAATTACAGATTGCGCATTTAGACTAATGGATTTTAAAACAATAAGCGTAATAATAAATTTCTTCATAGTTCATTTTATTTAGTTGCAAATATATAAAATTTGAAAATATTTATATATTTTTTTCGTTTAAATGTATCTTTTTTATATTAAATTTGTACGTTATTAAAATAAGAATATGCCTCCCATAGCTAAATTAGACGATACGCCCGAAATGGTGACCAAATATGGCTTTGACACTCAAGAGCAGCCAGCTATTATTACTCACAAAAAGGGAAATCTTACCATAGGAATTCCCCGTGAAAAGACCTTTCAGGAGCATCGTGTAGCATTGACGCCCGAGTCTGTAGGGCTTTTGGTGCATAATGGCAATAGAGTTTTGATTGAAACAGGTGCAGGCAAATTCAGTCATTTTTCGGACAGAGAATACTCGGAGGCAGGCGCAGAAATCTGCTACGACGCCAAAGAATTGTACAAAAGCGACATAATCCTAAAAGTAACACCTCCTATGCTAGAGGAAGTAGAGATGTTTCGCGAAAATCAAACCATTTTTTCGCCTTTGCATTTACCTACCATGAAAACCAAAACCATCCAAAAAATGATGGAAAAAAAAGTAACGGCAATAGCGTATGAATATCTACAAGACGAATGGGGTGTGTATCCTGTAGTGCGTTCAATGAGCGAAATTGCAGGAAATTCGGTGATTTTAATCGCTTCCGAGTTATTGAGTACTATTAGCGGCGGTGCAGGTATTTTGTTAGGTGGTGTTTCGGGAATTCCTAGCACACGAGTAGTGGTATTGGGCGCTGGAGTAGTAGCCGAAACGGCCGTAAGAGCGGCTCTAGGACTAGGTGCCAATGTAAAAGTTTTTGATAATTCTACTTACAAATTGCATCGTCTCCAAAATAATATTGGAACGAGAATTTATACTTCTGTCCTCTCCCCTACGGTTCTGTCACAAGAGCTTGAAAATGCGGACGTTGTCATTGGTGCTATCCACAGCAAAAAAGGGAGAACTCCCATTGTAATTTCGGAATCTATGGTTATGAAAATGAAGCCCAATGCGGTTATTATAGACGTGTCTATAGACCAAGGTGGCTGTTTTGAAACATCCGAAATGACCAATCACGATAAACCTACTTTTGTAAAACACGATGTGATTCATTATTGTGTTCCCAATATTGCATCGAGAGTTTCGCGGACTGCATCTATAGCTATGAGTAATATTTTGACCAATTTGCTTTTACAATTGATTCAAGTAGGTGGCGTTAAGTCATTGGTTAAGAGTTCAAAAGGTGTTAGAAATGGAACGTATTTGTTTGGTGGAAATGTGACCAACGCACACTTTAGCAATATGTTAGGCGAAAAACATATCGATTTAGATTTGCTATTTTTTGATGAGTTTTAAATCATTAATGGAATTTACCCATTTTTCTCTTGATAAGTATCCAACTATTAAACCTCAGCTTTTGCTTTGGGCAAATCAGTTTCATTATTTTACAGCGTATGATAGCAATTCGCATAATGACGCTTATAAAAAATACGAATTTTTGATTGCAATTGATGCATTAGATACCTATATAGAAAAATTTGACAATCAATCATTTAAAGATTGGAAACAAAGCGATTTTGTCTGTAGTATGGTGAGCTATGAAATGAATCATCAAGCATTGCATATTTCCACCAACAACGATACATTTATTGATTTCCCCCCCTATTTTTTTTACAAACCAAGATATATCATTTACATAAAAGAAGGAAGAATTTACATCAATAGAAATTATCCCGAATCCATAGAAATATTAGATCAAATAACAAATTATAAATTTGAAACGAATTATTCCATTCCCAAAATTTCATTCAAAACAGATATTTCTGAAGAAAAATATATCCATACCGTAGATCAAATTCAAGATAAAATAATTGAAGGCGCATTTTATGAACTCAATTATTGCATCGATTTTAAAGCAGAAACAGCCGAAATAGATACCATTCATACGTTTATCCAACTCAATGAAATAGCGCAAACTCCTATGGCAGCTCTTGTAAAAATGGGTAAACAATGGATACTCTCATTCAGCCCCGAACGATTTGTAGCAAAGCGAGGCAAAACCTTACTAGCACAACCCATAAAAGGCACTGCACGAAGACATTTCGATACCAAGGAAGATGAACGAGTAAAACTAGAATTGCAACAAAGTGAAAAAGAACGTGCCGAAAACAGTATGATAGTAGATTTGATGCGAAACGACCTAACGCTCTATGCCAAAACGGGAAGTATTGAAGTATCGGAATATTGCAAAATATACTCTTTCAAACATGTACACCAAATGATTTCAACGATTGAGGCCACTCTGGATAATGAAGAAAACGCCATTGACGCATTGATGCAATGTATTCCAGCAGGTTCTATGACGGGTGCGCCCAAAAAGAATGTGATGAAGTATATAGATGCTTTTGAGTCCTTCAAACGAACCATGTATGCGGGCAATATTGGATATTTTGATACCGATGGGGATTTTGATAGCAATGTAGTCATTCGATCAATATACTATGATGGAAAGCATAAAAAAGCCAATTTCTCGGTTGGCAGCGCTATTACTACACAAAGTATAGCAAAAGAAGAATATAAAGAATGCCTGCTCAAAGCACAATTTTTATTAAAAGCATTTGGAAATGAATAAATATGTGATTTTTTCTCAATCCAATGACCCTTTCTTCAACCTAGCAGCAGAAGAATATTTTGTGCGCAATTTTGATTTTTCGGAAAGTGAATATCTTTTTATATACAAAAATATGCCAAGTATAGTTTTAGGCAAAAATCAAAATGTATACAAAGAAGTTCATTTGGATTTTATCAAAAATTCTGAAATCCCAATTTGTAGAAGAATAAGTGGAGGCGGAACGGTAGTGCATGATTTGGGAAATGTCAATTTTGCTTTTTTGGAAAAACGAGATATTAAGCGCGTCAATACCTATCATCATACGGTTGGCTTTCTTGTAGAAGCAATGAATATGATGGATATAGCCTGTAGTATGAATTCAAGAAATGCTATCATTCTCAAAAATGAACGTAAAGTTTCGGGCAGTGCACAGTTTTCTTCTTCCAATGGAATTTTGAGTCATTTTACCTTATTGTTCAATTCAGACTTGAATTTTATCAATCGTTGTATTAGCCAAAATTCCTTTTCTATAAAGACAAAAGCGAGTGAAAGCGTTCGTTCGAGTATTGGAAATGTAGGAAATGAAACTAATTTAACAGAACTTGATTTTATCAACAAAATAGTAGCGGCTTGGGATACCACTTCTTTTTATAAGCTTTCAGATGATGATATAAAAAGCATACTTTCTTTAAAAATCAATCAATATGAAACTCCCGAATGGATTTATGACAAAGCAGGAGACGCCGTTTTAGAGTTTAAAAATGGGAAAATTATTTTAGAACAAGGGAAAATCAAAGAATGTAGTATTAAAGATAAAGATTTATCAAATCAATATAAAGGCAAACGATTTCTCTCAAGTGAAATTCCTGATTTTGAAGAGCTGCTAAAAGTTTTGGATTAAAGGATGAGGATTATTTTTTTTCATAATAACTAGCCATAATAGGTACATCCAAAACCTCTTGTAACTTCAATAAGGTATCCAATGAAAATTTTTCATTGCCTTTGACCCATTTATTGATTTGCTGAGGGGACACCTGCATCTCTTACTTGGAAAATATGCCTTAAAATTTATATACCACTATTCTAACTCTTTTTTAATTAACGCTTCCAATTGATTTTTTGGTATCAACAATTGATATTCAGCTACACCAATGGGCTTGTTGAAATCTTGAAATGCAATTTCAACTTCTAAATGATTTTTATCGGCACACAAAATAATTCCAATTGGTTGATTTTCGTATGGTTTTCTCTCGAATTTATCTAACAATGTTAAGTAAAAATTCATTTTACCAATATATTCTGGTTGAAATTCGCCTATTTTTAATTCTATTGCTACTAGTGATTTTAAATCTCGATGAAAAAAAAGCATATCAACAAAATATTCTTTTTCATTGTACTCCAAACGATATTGATTACCAATAAACGAAAATCCTTTGCCCAATTCTAATATAAAATGTTTAATTTTTTCTACCAATCTTTTTTCTAAATCTCGTTCTTTAATAGTTTCATTAACTCTCAAAAAACCTAGATTGTAGTTGCTTTTTAATACCTCATTAGCATAATTGGCGATATTTTCGGGCAAAGTTTTGTTGAAATTATGACTTTTTTCTAGGGTGCTTTCTTGCACAAAGGCTTTGGCTTTGATATAATTGAGCAATACATCTCTACTCCAGCCCATTTCTATCGTATTTGAAGCATAAAATTGTGCCTCATCGTCCGTATTTGTTGTGCTCATAATTAGCAAATTGTGTTTCCAAGGCAAAAGTGCGACACTACGTCGCAGTTTTTCATCAGAAGTTTTATAACGCTCATAAAACTTCTTCATATCCCACAAGTTTCGTGGCGACAGTCCCATATCTGGAAACTCGTTTTTCAGGTCGATGGAAAGTTTTTTTATAACACCACTTCCATAAGATTCAGATTGTACTTTTTCAGAAAGCAATTTGCCAATATTCCAATACACCGAAATAGTTCCTTGATTTATCTTAATGGCAAACCATTTTTCAAATCAATAAAATCTAACGTCTAATATCTAACATCTATTATCTAACGCCTCCTACTCCCATACCACCCCAAAAAAACCGCTACGGTATTTTATAAGTAAGATTGGTATGATCAAATATCTTGCCCTGTTTTTTTTGCTTTATAAGATTTGATTATTTTTTATATTAATGGCTTTTAAAAGTTGCTCTTCACTTGGTAAATATAATTTATACTTACTGGCTATGATATTGTTTTCATTTTCTGGCAAACTGAATTTTACCAACATTTCATTTTTATCGGCACATAATAGTATGCCAATGCTTTTATTTTCGTGTTTGAGTTTTTCTACTCTATCAAAATAATTGACATACATTTGGAGTTGACCAATGTCTTGATGGGTAATTTTATGCGTTTTGATTTCGATGATGACAAAACATTGCAAAATTCGATTATAAAATACTAAATCTACAAAAAACTCATCATCTTCGAGCAAGATTCTTTTTTGGCGCGCTACAAATGAAAATCCGTTGCCTAATTCTAATAAAAACTCTTGTAAATGCGTGATAATGGCACTTTCAAGATCTTTTTCATAATAAGCACTTTCTCTGCGAAGTCCTAAAAATTCTAAAGTCATTGGGTCTTTGATAATTTCTTTGGCTTCGCTGGGTAACTTATCGCCTTTGGCTACAGCCAATACACTTTCTTTATCGTTGCTTAACAATAATCGATCGTATAAATGACTATTGATTTGACGTTCCAACTGTCTAGAAGTCCAATGATTTTTTACACTTTCATAAATATAAAATGTACGTTTATCCTCATCTTCTAGCCTAATAAGTAAGCGATATTGAGACCAGCTCAATTGTGAACGCAGTGCGTTCACAATTGGAAAAGTTTTGTAAAACTGAATAGATTGATACAATTGTCGCGTGCTAAACCCACTGCCATAAATAGGCGTAAGATTTTGACTCAAATACTTAACTACATATTTTCCGTATTCGGCACGTTCTTTGCCTTGCTGTTCTTCTTCAAAAATATACCTACCAATATGCCAATACAATTGCACACGATGAAAATCTATAGTGCGAATGGCGTTTTCTTTTGCCTCCTCAATTAAGGAAACAATTTTTTGAAGCAAGTCTTTATTTTCTATTTTTGACATATCTTTTTTTATATTTTATACTTTCACAAAATCCGTTTTTTCAGTTCCATTTTATACCGTTCATACAAGCTAAAACCGTTCAAATATAAATCAAAAAATAATATTAAAAGAAATTTTTGAAAAATCGAATCCAAAATACTTCATTTAATTTTTGCTATTTACTTATAAGAAAAAACGAAACCATTTTTCAAATCAATAAAATCTAACATCTATTATCTAACGCCTCCTACTCCCTTACCACCCCAAAAATATCGATACTACTTTATATACACCATTCCATAGCGTACGCACCTAAGGAGTCTCACACATGCACACAATACCTTTTGATTTTCTATAAATTTTTGATTCCTACAAAATTATTTTTTAAATCCCAGCGGGATTATATGTTTATAACTAAATAATAAAGCCTTTATAGGTTCGACCCCGAAGGGGTCGCATACTATCTTTACTCATTATCTGCTATAAACTTATAACCTCTACGAGGTTGGTTTATAACACTAAAAAGGTTTCGTTGTACATTTCTTTTGACATTATAATTTTTATATTTTATTTTTCTCATAATCCTCTTTTACTATTTCACTTATTATCATTCAGTTTCTTTATTTCTTTATCAAAATCGCTTAAAAATAATTGATCTTAAAAGATTCTAAATTTTTCAAACACTGTATTAGCCTTTTTTATAGCATCTTCTTATTGAACTATTCTAAATTTTCGAATAGTTGCCGATACGGTTAATTCTTGAGTTTTATATATTTCCTTGAGATGATAATTATCTCTACATCAAAAAGTGTTTTGCCCTTCATTTTTTGAGAAGGCCAAATACTATCATCTTCAAAACGCGTTTCAATTGTGTTTTCACCTACTTGAGTGCTAAATATCAAAAACTCAGCCGTACTATTTCGGATTGTTAGCTTGTTGTCTTCCACTTTTCTTAAATTTTATACATATCTAAATCCGCTTCTTTTCATTTCCCATTTTTTTCATCCTATTGATTTTATGCGTTTAACGTATTACGATCAATACGCTCTTTGGCTTCTATCAATAATTGGTGTAGCTTTTGTTGCAAAACTTGTTTACTTGGCATTTCGGTCCAATACTCGGCTACCATGATTCCATCTTTGTGTAATTCCAATAATTCTACTTGTTCTTTATTGCTTTCGGCACAAAGTATCAAACCAATGGGTTCGTTTTCGCCTTCCTGTTTTTCGTATTTGCTTAGCCATTTCAGATACAACTCCATTTGTCCTTTATGTGCCGCTTCAAACTTGCCCAATTTTAATTCAATCGCTACCAATCGTCTTAGTTTTCGGTTATAAAACAAAAGGTCTAAGTAAAAATCATCGCCATCTATAATCATACGTTTTTGACGTTCCATAAAGGCAAATCCTTTACCTAATTCTAAAATAAAGTTTTCTAATTCCTGTAAAACGGCTCTTTCTAAATCCTTTTCTAAGTAGGTGTTTTTAAGGTTTAAAAAATCTAATAGATAAGGGTCTTTAAAGGTGTTTTGAATTTCGTATGAATGATTAACCAATTGCATCTTGGCAATTTCATTTCGTTCAAAAGCTTTTCTTGCAATTTGGTTGCGTAATTCCCGTTTTCCCCAAACTTCCTCTATGGCTTTTTGGGCATAAAATAGCTTGGCTTCCATTGATTTTATACCGTACATACAATCAATATAGTCCAATCTTCGTTTCTCTTGATTGTACTATTTGCTTGTTATAACGGCATATACCACTCTAAACTTACAAAATAGTTTGGATTATTTTATTAGTAAGATTGGTATTAAAGGAAAAAGTATTAAAAAATGAGACCAGCTTAATTGTCGTGCCAGTGGAACGACAATTTCCAAATCAGCAAATTGTTCTGAGAATTGCATCATACGGCGCAAATTCTTCTCTTCAAAGTTTCGCCCGTACATTCTTTGCAATTGTTGTGACAGTGTCACGACAATCTGTTTACCATAATCTGCCCGCTTGTTTAGCAGTATTTCATCATTTATTCGTTTGCCAATTTGCCAAAACAACTGTGTAAGTACACTATTAGCCTGTGTAGCAATGTGGCGCTGACTTTGCTCAATCAGTAAGCGGATATCGCTTATCAACCCAGTATCTCCATGATTAATTTCCAACTTACTCATACTTCAACCCATTTTTTAAATGTTGCTAAATTTCTTGTTCTAATATTTATCATTACTAAAAACCGTTCAAATATAAATCAAAAAATAATATTAAAAGAAATTTTTGAAAAATCGAATCCAAAATGCTTCATTTAATTTTTGCTATATTTACTGATAAGAAAAAACGAAACCATTTATCAAATCAATAAAATCTAACGTCTAATATCTAACATCTATTATCTAACGCCTCCTACTCCCATACCACACCAAAAACACCGCTACTGCTATATCTACGATATTCCAAACGGTACGCCCCAAAGCGATTTTCTCAAAAGGCTGAAAGAGCAACGCCAAGCCAATAAAAACCCATAAAAGGTTATTTCCCCGCTCTTGATACGCAAAAAACGCAAACGCCGCACTAGCCACCACACGCACGAGCTGATAATAGCCATAAGGCATGGGCAAAAGGCAAGCGAGTAAAAGAGGGATAAGGATGAGGGAAAGGGGTTTTAGGGTCATAAACTCCTTATTTATTTTATTGATTATCTAAAATAAATTCTACATCTTTTTGAAACATTTTTTGAACATTAAGAGTAGGTAAAATAAGTTTTGAAAGCGAAGTATTTTCTGTTTTTGCAACTAAAACACCTCTCATACTTCCTACCGAAATCATTGCAAGATGTGAAATAAAATCTTTTGGTATTATTACTTTATTTTCAATTTTAAATTCATTCCATTTCTTTTCTTCAATCACAAAATGATTACCTGTTTCTGATTTAATTAATAATTTGTCATTTTGAAAAAACTGAATCGTTAAGAAAAGACCAATTTGATGTTTATCATTATTTATTTTTAACTCAATATTTGTATTCAAAGCAAATTCTTCATTTGAACTATCATAGTGCTCTTCAAAAAAAGCAAACTGCGCTATTTTAACTTGTAATATTTTAAAACCAATGCTATTCATTAATTCGCTATTTTAAATTTTTCATTTATACTAAAATTAGAGGAATAATTATAAGAAGGTTCCGTTATATTTGGATAGCTAATATTTTCAGAATCTTCAAATCTAGAAATCAATTCTACTGCCTTTTTATTATTTTTTTCATAATAACTAGCCAAAATAGGTATATCCAAAACCTCTTGAAGCTTCAATAAGGTATCCAATGAAAATTTTTCATTGCCTTTGACCCATTTATTGATTTGCTGAGGGGACACCTGCATCATTTCTGCCAATTGTTTTTGGGTCATTCCTCGTTCCTTCAATTTAGAAAGTAATTTGAAGGCTATTCGCTTGGACTCTTTCA
>JBIPPG010000245.1:0-4246 GCA_044368545.1 Chitinophagales bacterium
ATATTAGCTCGCGTATATACTTTGTACGTTTCATCAAAAGTAACATTGTCGTATAAGCTGTCAAAAGCTTTTGTTCCAATTTTGTTTTGATACAAATAAGCATAAGGCGCTATCTGAATTTCAAGCATATCGTCAAATTTTCGATAAAAATGACCTTCCATTCCTAAGATATTTTCGTTTTTTAGATTCTCGTTTGGAATTAAAACGGTCGTTGAAAGAGGATTGGAAATGTTAAATCCATCGGGCATTCTTGAGCTAAAAAATGCCGTGGCGGCATAATTGCTATTTTCACAGGAATGTCTTGTCCAAGAGATTTGTGCATTGTATGAAGTATGAATTACATTTAATTTTTCATAATCTATAAAGTTGAAAGGCTCAATGTTTAAAAAATTGTATTTCAATTGTTGCATCCCAAAATTGATGCCTGCAAAAAGAGCTGTTTTGTCATCTATTCTTCGTTCAATTTTTAAGTAAGTCGAAGATTTGATAGTAGCTGGACTCGTCTCGGGACTATAAATATTAAAGAAATTTGAATAATATGTTGGTGGCATAATTGGTATCTTTGAAAATGCATCGGAATTGCTATTTATAGACTCTATTTTTGCGTTTATACCATAGAACAATACCCATTTCCAGTTGAAATTTTTATGGGCGTCTATATTCAGCTCCAATTTTGAAGTATTAAAAGCTAATGATTTTTCATAAGGACTTTGATATTTTCTAAAATAGGTGGTTTGTTCTAGTGTAGAATATCCAAGATTGATATTTAATTTAGAAAAAAGTCGTTGTTTTTTATTGAATTGAAAGCCTAAGGTGCTTACAAATAAAGAAATATTATCGCTGTTTTTAGCAAAAAATTGAAATGCATCTTTGTTTTGTGTTGTATGCGTTTGTGTAGCATCATCAAGTCGGCTGTAATAAAGTCCTAGCATTACATTGCTTTCATTACCCAATTTAAGTGTAGATTGATTTCCCACTTGAAATAGTTTGAAATGAGATTGTGAAATGGTGTTTGGATTCAATGAATTTTTATATACATCCTGTTTCAAATCATTTTGCCATTCAACAATTCCTAGCTCTTGTCCCCAAGTTTTGTATTTATCATTGTGTCTATGGCCAATTTCATACGCGCGTGGGAAATAAGCCGAAATTTGAAATTTGGTTCGAAATTTTGAATTTGAAAATCCAAAAGATATCTTAGGTGTCAACGCATTTGTGTTCGAATTGAAATGAAGCGTTCCCTTTGCAAATAAACTTTTTTTATCGGTAAAATTATCCTTGTCTGAAACAAAATTTATAGCGCCTCCAATTGCATTGCTACCATAATGAATACTATTATTGCCATATAGGAGTTCTATTTTGTCAAAATTGCTAGCATCTATCATATTCAACAACAAGCTGTTGTCATAGTTTGAGAAATTTAAAGAAATTCCATCAATAGTTGTATTTATCTGATTCTGTCCAAATCCTCTTGAATATATTTGACTATGAAATGGACTTGATTGAGCGGTATAAAAATGGCTGTATTTTTCTAAAATTGAACTCGTTAGCCCTTGTTCAGCAAAAGAAAAGCTGTCTTGGATAAGCGTTTGAGTTTTATGAGTAATTTCACCACGAGTTTGTTCTTTTTTTTGAAATGAAAATAGTGCATCGCGCATCAAAAAAGGCTCTACTTGCGCAAAAACACAAAACCCAATAAGTTGAAATAAAAAAACGAATCGTGTTCTCTTCACATATTATATTTTGACAAGTGAATATCCAAAGGATAAATACAAGGTGTTCATATTGCCATTGAAATATTCATTTCCGTTGTTCACTATAGCTTTGTAGGTCAGCTTTTGCATCGAACGCATATAGCGCACATCCAATTGCCATCGTTTAGCAATATTGAGCCCTAGTCCTGCTTGAAGTCCCCAGTTGAGATTATCTTTATTGAGGGTCAAATCAAATGTTCCTTCATTTTTTTGAATGGCTTCATTTAATTGTTTGAATGCATAAGGGCCGACTTGCATTCGAAGCGTCCCAATTTTGTATCCCAGCATCAAGGAGCCTGAAATCGTTCCTATCCCAAAACCATCAGAAATAGTATTAGGCGATTTGTACAAATCTACTGACGTTCTATTGAAAATATATACAATCTCTGGTTGTATAAAAAGCCCTCCAATTTTGATTCTTGAAAAAATACCAAAATTATATCCAATTTTACTGTCGGCATTTGGAGTGCTGTCCGAATTGCTGATGCCAAAATTTGAAAGATTGATACCTGCGCAAGGACCTAAAACAAAGTTTTGGGAAAAGGCAATCTGACTTGCCAATAATAGGATGATTAAAATGTATTTTTGCATAATTATGTGCAAAATTATTGTTTTTTTCTCAATAAAGCAAATCTATGAATAAGATGTTAACAATTTTTACTACTTTTGCAGGGTTTTAATTCGAATTATAGTGAAAATTGTAGATAAAATTGAAAAAGCTAATGGGAAAACGCTTTTTTCTTTAGAGATTCTTCCTCCTCAAAAAGGAAAAAAAATCAATGATTTGTTTAATGTATTGGATCCATTGATGGAATTCAATCCTGCTTTTATTGATGTGACGTATCATCCCGAAGAGATGATTTATAAACGAAGAGCGGATGGATTGATAGAAGAAGCTCCTTTGCGCAAAAGACCTGGAACCGTGGGTATTTGCGCAGCTATTTCGTATAAATATGATATAGAAACAGTACCGCATCTGGTATGTATTGGTTTTTCAAAAGAAGAGACCGAAGATGCTTTGTTTTCTTTGTATTATCAAGGTATAGAGAATGTTTTATTGCTAAAAGGCGATTCAAAAAATCAAGTACAAATTGATAAATTTAATTGTCACCGATATGCGAGTGAGCTAGTGGCTCAGGTTTCGAGTATGAACAAAGGTTCTTTTCTCCATGAAGAGACATTGAATGAAATGGAAACCGACTTTTGTATAGGTGTGGCAGGCTATCCCGAAAAACATTTTGAAGCACCTAACTTAAATACAGATTTGAAATGGCTCAAGCATAAAGTAGATTTGGGGGCGGAATATATTGTAACTCAAATGTTTTTTGACAATAAAAAATACTTTGATTTTGTAGATAAATGTAGAAGTATAGGTATCAATGTACCAATTATTCCAGGATTGAAGCCTTTGGATGCCAAACATCAATTAAAAACATTGCCTTCTCGTTTTTTTGTAGAATTGCCAGAGCCTTTGACCAAAGAAATAGAGAAATGTAACAATAAAGCAGATGTAATTCAAGTAGGTATAGACTGGTGTATCGAGCAGTCAAAAGAATTGAAAGCTGCTGGAGTGCCTTCGCTTCATTATTATACGATGAGTAGAAGTGAAAGTATTGTGAAAATAGCGAAGGCTGTTTTTTAACTACAATTTGAAAATATATTTGATATGAAGTTTTTGGTTGTTGGATTGGGAAATATAGGCGAAGAATATCGATATACACGACATAATATTGGCTTTTTGGTGCTAGAGAGAATGGCTAGTAAATATAATGTATCGTTCAAGAATGACCGCTATGCTGATATTGCTGAATTTAGACTCAAAAACAAAATGGTGACCATAATAAAGCCTACTACCTATATGAATTTGAGTGGTAAAGCCTATAAATATTGGATTGATAAAATGGGAATTCCCATAGAAAATTCAATGGCAATTGTAGACGAATTGGCGTTGCAATTTGGCACATTACGAATCAAATTGAATGGAAGTAGCGGTGGGCACAATGGGCTTACAAGTCTAGAACAGGAACTCAAAACTCAAAAATATCCTCGACTACGTTTTGGTATAGGAAATGAATTTCACAAAGGCGGGCAGATAGATTATGTACTTGGTAAATGGAACGATGAAGAAGTCGCAAAGCTGCCAGAACATATTGATAGAACTATTGCTGCTATTGAAGAAAGTATCTTAGCTGGATTTTCTAGAGCCATGAATAAATATAATTAATTACGCTTTTCCTGTCAATATTCTATTCCAATACAACCACGGGAGCAAGAATTTTTTCATTAGCCACATGGTCCATCTTGGTTTAGCTTGGTCAAAAGGAAAGGTCATCTTTGGTTTATTGCTATAATCAAACTCCGCCAACATCAATTTTCCTATAGCCGTAGGTATAGGGCAAGCGGAATAGCCGTCATAGCTAGCTTGTGAAGTTGTACCATTTATTGTAGCTAAAATATGTTCTACAACCACAGGTGTTTGTTTGCGGATAGCC
>JBIPPG010000246.1:0-4245 GCA_044368545.1 Chitinophagales bacterium
TCCGCTTTTTCAAAAATCACTTGGTCTTTAAAGCTCTTAAATTCAATATTTTTTTCTTGTAGAAAATAATAGATTTCTTTATCTCGTTCTCTCGCTTTGGGTTCATAATCTCTATTCGCAAATACAGCAGATACCTTGTTTTCCGTAATCAGTTTTTTGAATATATCTAAGGGGTTTCCATAAAAAACAGCCAAAGATTTTCCGTTTTTTGCTAATTTTTCTTGAATTTGACTCAATAAATCATAAATAAATGAAACTCTTGCATCATTTTTTTCTAATTTTTCCAAAATGGTATGGTCAAAAATAAAAATAGGCAATATTTCTAAATTGCTGTTAAGTGCTTGATAAAGAGCCATATTATCTTCAAGCCTAAGGTCTCTTCTAAACCAGAAAATTCCAATCATTTTATATTTTACTTTTATACAAATATATCAAAATAAATACAATACCCTATACTCAAAACTTTTTTTTGAAAATCTAAACAAAAAAAAATAAAAAGTGAATAAAAAAAATTATATCTTTGTTGAAAAATTTAATGGTATGAAAATAAAATTAACGATAGCGTTATCATTGCTATTTAATCAATTCTTATCTGCCCAAACAAATGGGTGTGTAGTGCCTTCAGGACTACTAAGTTCTAATTGTGATGCTATTGTATATTGTTACGATGTATCGGGCAATAGAATAAGGAGGTACACGCCTTTTTGTAGAACTAATGGAGGTGTATCGGCAGGTGGTGGTACACCCGATATACCTATGAGAGAACCTATGACAAATACAGAAGTTTCCATTTTTAATGCGGAGGTATATCCAAATCCTACGGCATCCATTACTACGGTAGAGCTAAATGTTGAGGTAGAAAATGGCGTTTTAAATGTATTTGATTATAAAGCAAATATTATCAAAACGTTGAATTTTTCAGGTTCAAAGGTCGATGTAGATTTTAGTGGTTTAAGTGCAGGCACATACATTGTTCAAATTCTCTCAAAAAAGGGTAATATTGCCAAAAATGTAGAAAAAGTAAATTATAACAATAATTATATCAAATAAAACAAAAGTAATACAATTCGTTTATTTTAAAAATTAAATTTATGAAGTTCAAATTATATCTAACACTCCTATTTTTAGGTCTAAAATCGCTAACCGCTCAGATTAATTATGTAAATTTTGAGTCTTTAACTAATGCCAAAAATGAATTTGATAATTATCAAATAGATAAAAGTAAAGTTGTTCTCAATCTAAAAGGAACTGCCGAAAGCAGCCATGGGACGTTTAATTATAACTTCCCTATTGATTTCCCTGAGGGAATCAATGGAGCTACTCCTAAATTGAATCTAAGCTATCAATCCAATGCTAATGAAGACATCATGGGGATAGGCTGGAAGCTCGATGGGCTATCGGCTATCAGTAGAGGCTCAAAAAATTATTTTTTTGATGAAAAAAGCGAAGAAGTACAATTTAATAACACTGATCCTTTTTATCTGGATGGTCAAAGATTGATTCCTATAACAGGAATAAACGGAGCTAATTTAACGGAGTATTTCTTTGAAGTAAAAAACTATAGCAAAATCGTTTCTTACGGTACGTTTAATGGGCAAACAAATTGTCCACAGTACTTTGAAGTCACTCTCAAATCGGGGGTAAAAATGACTTATGGCAGGTATAACCTAGCTCAAATAGAATCAAAACAAGTAATCTCAACATGGCTACTCTCTCGTATAGAGGATAATAACGGTAATTATATAGACTATTTCTATGATAAAAATACGGCAACTTCTTATGCCGAAACCCTCCTTAGAAGTATCAAATATGGGGGCAATCTACAAAATGGACAAGCTCATTTCTATGAAATTAAATTTTTGTATGGACAAAAGGATTTGACGAGTGGATTGGTAAGAGGATATTATACCAATGAAGTGAAATCAATTAAGGCTGAATTATTGACTAGAATTGACGTAATTAAAAGTAACACTACTTTACATGCATATAACTTTAATTATACTCAAGATGGGATAAACTCTTATTTGTATAGAATAATAAAAGAAAATTCAAACGGTAATTTTTCAAATCCTTTATTGTTTAAATATGACTATTTAAAGAAAGATAATCTAATTATGACTAATGATAAAGGATATAATTTTAGCAATAATTATTATCGTTATCATTATTCATCAATTCAAGCTAAATTGGGTTTAAAGTATTTTTCAAATAACCAATATATATATCATGATTTTGATGGAGATGGTTTGCAAGATATCATTGAGATTGTAGCGGAATCGCAAGAGATGGGAATAAACGTAGTCAGAGGATTAGAAACAGATATTTTTGGTTTTTTTAAGCATAATGCTCCCTATTTGGTAAAACCAAGTAAAGTAAGATTCTATAAAAACTATGAAGATAATGTATTGGAGGAAACAAAGTTTAATTTATATGATTCGGTAGTTTTGCTAAATTATATCGGAGTAGTAGCTCATAATTCTGATAAAGGTAAAAATGCTTTAGTAAACCCCAATAGTAAATTATCTATTGTAGATAATAATTTTGATGGGATACAGGATCTAGTTATGATTTCTAGTTATGCTATAAACTCTTGTATGCCAGCTTATAGCCAAAAATTGGGTGGTATAGAAGAAGTTTATCAATTAGATTCTATTATTATCTTTGAATATGATAAAATTACAAAAAAAATCAATGTGAAAAAAATTAGAGCTAATAATGATTTATATTCTTTTTATCAAAAATTTAATATTGAACAGGAAACGTATATTGGATTAAGTAAAAATAAGTATCAACCAGTATCTGGCTTATATTTGCATAGGTATATGCCTCAGACTTTCTTCTCTGGCGATTTTGATGGCGATGGCTATATAGATTATTTGAAATGCCTAGAAGTAGGATATAAGGATTTTACTTTGCCAAAATATATTAATGATAATCCTACCAATAGCAATGTTGATTGTGAAATGGACACAATGATTTCACTATTCTACTTAAATATGCCTAAAAAAGGAATTGAAAATTTTAAGCTCAATCTCAATAAGCCAGGTGTAAAGAAATTTAAAAATTATGCCCTTTTATCATGGTCAATTAACGTTATTAATTTTAATAATAATGGAATTAGCGATATAGCTATTCATAAAGGAGATTCGGGAATTATATTAGAATGGGATGCTTCCATTCAAGATTTTAAAGTATTATTAGAATTGAAAGCTCAGGCTCCATACAATTTTGAACGTGTAGAGTATGGGGATTTTAATGGAGATGGGAAACATGATATTTTGTATTATAGCTATAATACAGGCGTGTATACAGGGCTATCAGATGGAAAAAAATGGATAAATATTAATACAATTCCCTCTGTCCCAAAAAACAATAATGGATTTATGGATAATTATCCTACTGTACACAAACGAATTACATTTAACAATACCCCCATTATTTCCGATTTGAATGGAGATGGGATGATGGATATATCAATTTTTGTAGATACCACTTTTAAAGAACAAGATTCTTTTAAAGGCGTATGGCTTAAAACTTGGAAAGATGTAAAGAATACTTATGCTATATTAAATTATTATAGTACTTCCAATTCGTTTTCCCTTGGTGGAGAATATAAAACGACTTCTTTATACTTTTGGAATTGTTTTCCAGTGGATGTTAATGGGGATGGCAATTCGGATTGGTCGCATATAGACGTATCAGTTGGAAGTAATGTATGCAACAATGTTGAAAATTCAAGAAGAGGAATGACCGATGTTAAAACCAGTTTTCAGGAGCATACACATGTAAATTACTCTAGGCTGAATCATCCCGATTGTTATTCCAATGATTATTATCCTACGGATGACAAGCAAATCTCTATTGGGGGAAGTTCTATGAAAGTAGTGAAGTCATTTGAAGTATCTACACCTAGTTCCAATTCCTTGACATATACCTTTAAATATAAAAATCTTGTAAATCATAGACAAGGAAAAGGTGCTTTAGGGTTTGGATTTGTTCAGTCTCAAGATTTATATGGTCATATTACCCAGACAGAATATAAAATAGAGCCTAGTTTTAATTATATAGTCAATATGTCCAAAAATGTAGTCATTACTCCCAATGAATCCAAAGAGAATACCTTTGAGTACGAAATAATTAAAAATGGACTGTTTTTAGATAATAAAATTAAAAAATCTAGAATATTGCATTTCAAGCAAGGCAATGACTATCCATTTATATACGAAACTGAAAATGAATATACAG
>JBIPPG010000248.1:0-4220 GCA_044368545.1 Chitinophagales bacterium
GGATGTATTGCCGAAAGTGAATATAATGACAGGATTGAGAATGGATAAACATAGTTTTTTATCAAATCCTGTTTTGAGTCCTCGTATATCTTTGTTGTATAAATATGACAAAAATACTCAAATAAGGTTGGGCGTAGGCAATGGATTTAGAGCGCCACAGGCTTATGACACCGATTTGCATATAGCATTTGCTGGTGGGGGCGTGTCTCGTATTCAATTGAACAATCAATTGATTCAAGAATCTTCGCAAAGCTATAGTTTCTCGATTAATTATGACAAACCTTTGAAAAACATAATTTTTGGAGGTACTTTTGATGGATTTCTTACCCGATTGAACGATGTATTTATATATGAAAATATTGGGGTAGATAGTTTTGGAGAGGTTTTTGAAAAAAGAAATGGACAAACGGCTATTGTTAGAGGGTTGTCTTTAGAATTGAGAGCCAATTTTTATAAAAAAGCCCAAATAGAACTTGGCGCAACGATACAAGAGAGTTTTTATAGTCAAGCGGTGAAAATTAGCAATGCCTTACCCGAATTTAAACCTTTTTTGAGGACCCCAAATCATTATGGATTTATGAATATTTCATATAATCCTACCAAAAATTGGATGTTTAATGTTAATACCGTCTATACGGGAACTATGAATGTGCTTCATATTGCAGGAGTAACACAAATTCAAGATGAATTGGTCAAAACCCCTTCGTTCTTTGACGTAAGCACAAAAGTATCGTATAACGTTCCTATTCCCGATACAAAGATTAAGCTAGAATTTTTTGCAGGCATTAAAAATGTATTCAATGCCTATCAATCCGATTTTGATTCAGGTAAAAATCGTGATAGCAATTATATCTACGGTCCTAGTTTGCCAAGGTCTTTTTATTTTGGGATGAAATTGTTTGATTTTTAAGGTGGAATTTGTTGAGTTATATATACTATTGTTTATGTTCAAATTCTTTAAGCTGATTAAGTGTTCTTATTTTTTCTTTGTCTATCTTTCCGATTTTGTTAGTAGAAATAAAATTTGTTATTTTATCAATATCATCAATGTTTTTTACAATTATATATTTGATTTTGTTCAAAGGGATTTTTAAAGTATAACTGTCGTCTTTAAAATGTGGCTTATTTTTTTCAATTAATTCTGTATATTTTTCATTTACATTTCCATCAGGTTCATACTCCAATACAAAATCTAGATTAAAATAACTTTTTCTCCACTCTCTTTCATTGTATGCAATTTTTTCTTCTCCTTTTTTTGTCTTAACTTTATAAGGCTTAGAAAGTAAAATTTGTTTTAAGGTATTTTTGTTTATAATCGTAAATAAATTTCTTAAACTAAAAATAAGTTTATCACTTGTGTTCTTGTCTATTGAGTTAATTAACTCTTTTACTTCTTGATTAAGAGGCTCAATATGAATAAGATCAGTAACATTTTCGCACTTACAATTTTCAGATATTTTTTTTATAATTTCAACTGTTTGAGGAACTAATGTTGATTCAAAATTATATTTAAATGTATTTTCCACAATGCTATTTGCTTTTAAGTACAACACCGGATTTAACTCTAAATCTTCAATGCCATATGTTCTATCAATAACAATCCCATAATTACCATAATCAATAACCTCATTTTCCCCTAAGTCTCTAAACAAAACATTGCAAAATGAAATCATTGGAATTAAAACATTTTTATCAGCAAAAACTTCTTTATTATATGATGTATAAAGACCATTCTTTAAGATTGATTCTAACCTTGATATATCTGGGGTCAAATGTATAAGTTGGTTTATTTCTTTCATTTATGTACTAACGGTTTAACTCTCTAATTAATGTAGACTAATAAATTATAAATACTAAAAATATTTTTAACCCTTTTTATCATTTAATAGCCTTTGAAAAACTTTTTACATAATGTTATTCAATTATCTAATTGAAATATTTATATCTCGCTTTTATCCATAATATTATTTCGCATCAACCAAAAGCCAAAAAGCGAAGGAATCAAAATATTGATAATCCATATTAGATAATTTACAGCCATCAACTGTACGATATTTTCACTAAAATTAATGAATACAATGGCTACAATATTAGCACGAACGCCTAAGTCCAAAAAACCAAGACTGGGAATGACGAATTGCGCTAAAAAATAAACACCGCACAGCAAATAGAATTCAAAATGCGGAAAATGATCGAAAAACAAAAACATCAAAAACCAATATTGTGTCACAAAAACTACAAAGCGAATACTTCCAATGCCTATCAATTGCCATTTGAGACGCGTTTTTATATCCAATGCATTTTCTATCTTTTCAAAAATTCGTTTCAAAAATTGAATACGTTCAAGTAAATGTAGAATAACGCTAGGTTTGAGAAAAAGAAATAACCAAAATAAAAAATCTAATAAGGAAATGGCTACTATAATCTGGAAAAAAGGAAAGGAGAAACTACCCAAGGCAACTGCTTCATTTTTCAAAAAACCAAAATAAACCGCTAAGCTAAAAAAGACTAATCCCACAAAAGGTGATGCTACTTTCTGTACTATAGAAACATAGTATGCTACGCCACTACCTTCGGCACGATTTTCTTCCTTCAATACCATCGGACGGCCTGTGAGTTCGCCAATACTTGCTGGCAATATAAGATTCATAGCATTTCCATACAAAATACCTCTATAGGCTCTAAAAAAACTAATTTTTTCTACTCGTTGAACCGTTAAATAATATTTCATTGTTTCTAAGCCCCAATTCACAAACGTAAATACAATAGCTATGAATAAAAAATGAATTTTTGAAAATGAAAATTCGTTTTGAAAGGTTTGAAGCGCTATTTTGAATTCTTCACCCGAAAATTTTGAATATAAATTATAAATTAGAATGAAGAATAATAAAATCTTCAAAATCCAAAGATTTACTTTTTTGTGTTTATTCCAAAATTTGATTAAAAATTGCACCAAATTATACGTTAAATCTAAAATGCATTAAATCGCCATCTTTTACGATATATTCTTTGCCCTCTACACGCAATTTTCCCGCTTCTTTTACTTTGGCTTCGCCACCAAAATTGATAAAATCGTCATACGCTATTACTTCGGCACGGATAAATCCTTTTTCAAAATCGGAGTGAATAACACCTGCTGCCTGAGGCGCAGTATCACCTTTATGTATAGTCCAGGCTCGAACTTCTTTGACTCCTGCAGTAAAGTAGGTAATCAAATTCAACAACGTATATGCTTTGATAATCAATTGCTCTACGCCTGATTTTTCCAGTCCTAAGTCCGATAAAAAGGCTTTTCGATCTTCATAGCTTTCCAATTGAGCAATATCCGCTTCGATAGCTGCACTGATAACCAAAATATCTGCATTTTCATTTTTTACAGATTCTCTTACCAAGTCCACATATTTATTTCCATCTTTTGCCGAAGCTTCATCTACATTGCATACATACAAAACGGGCTTGTTTGTCAATAAATTAATCGTTTTTAATAACCAATTATACTCTTCTCCAGCTTCTACCGTTCTTGCCGAAAGTCCTTGTTCCAAAGCGGTTTTGTATTTGTTGAGCAATTCCATAGCCATAATAGCTTGTTTGTCGCTGCCTACTTTAGCTTGTTTTTCATACTTCTGCATAGTTTTAACGACAGTATCTAAGTCTTTCAACTGCAATTCAATATCAATGATTTCTTTATCGCGAATAGGATTGACACTGCCGTCTACATGTACTACATTTTCATCGTCAAAACAACGCAAAACATGCAAAATTGCATCCGTTTCTCGAATATTGCCAAGAAATTGATTTCCAAGGCCTTCCCCCTTGCTAGCACCTTTTACCAATCCAGCAATATCTACGATCTCTACGGCTGTTGGCAATATATTTTGGGGTTCTACAATGGCCGAAATCTTCGTCAATCGCTCATCCGGTACTGTAATCACGCCAATATTGGGCTCAATGGTACAAAAAGGAAAATTTGCAGCCTGTGCTTTTGCATTCGTCAGTGCGTTAAAAATTGTTGATTTACCTACATTTGGAAGTCCTACTATACCACATTTCAATCCCATATTTTTGTTATATTTTTATTCGTTATGATTTGATTTTTCTTATAGGAGGCAAAATTACTTATAATATATTTATTAGGGGCAAATTTCGGTGGAGCATTAGAAAAAATTAACTTTTTTTGTTTGGAGTTATTCCTGTTGTTAATCCCGTTCAGCGGGGCTATA
>JBIPPG010000247.1:0-4220 GCA_044368545.1 Chitinophagales bacterium
AGTCTGTCAATCAAAAAATTCGTGATAAAATTAGCGAGTTCAATGGATTTACACAAGAACATTTATCGGGTATCAAATTGACTAAATCGTTTCATGCCGAAGAAATAGAAATGAAAAAATTTGAATCCATAAATAATGATTACACCGCATTAAATATCAAAGCAATATGGTATTACAGCTGGTTTTTTCCTGTTTTGGAAACTCTGATTGCTATCAGTATAGGTTTGGTTGTAGCAGGAGTTTCATTATTTAGCTTTAGCGATAGTCATTATAGTGCAGGAATGATTTCGGCTTTTATTCTTTATTTGAATATGCTTTTTAGACCTATGCGATTTTTGGCGGATAAATTCAATCAGCTTCAAATGGGTTTTGTGGCTTGTGAGCGAGTATTTAAATTGTTGGAAACGCCATCTTTGGAACAAGATAATGGTACTGAGGTATTAAATTCTGTTCATGGCAAAATAGCCTTTAAAGACGTGGAATTTAGTTATTTGCCAGAACAAAAAATCCTTCACGGAATTAGTTTTAGTATAGAAGCAGGAAAGTCATTGGCAATTGTTGGCGCTACGGGAAGTGGAAAGACGAGTATTATCAATATTCTCAATCGTTTTTATCCTGTTGAAAAAGGACAAATTCTTCTCGATGATATCAATATTAATAAATATACCATTGCGTCGCTTCGAAGTCATATTGGCATGGTATTGCAAGATGTATTTTTGTTTTCGGGTTCAATTTTGGACAATATCCGCTTGGAAAATCATAATTTCACCAAGGAAGATGCTATGAAATTAGCCGCTGAATTGGAAATCGATGATTTTTTCAATCAATTACCTCAAGGATTTGATTATCAAATCATTGAGCGGGGCAATAGCTTGTCGCATGGACAGCGTCAGGTGATTTCATTTTTTAGAGCCATTGTCAAAAATCCATCGATTCTGGTACTAGATGAAGCTACCTCCTCCATCGATTCGAATACGGAATATTACATTCAAAAATTGATTCCAAAAATTATAAAGAATAAAACCTCCATCATTATTGCACATAGATTATCTACAATTATGTCGGCCGATAAAATTCTAGTGCTAAACAAAGGAGAAATAGTAGGAGAAGGAACACACGAAGAATTATTGGCATCCAACGCACATTACCAAAAATATTTTACGGAATTGGAATAAAAATCGTTTCCCCGTAGGGGCGAAAAACCCTAATGGCAGAAATCAGCGTAGGGGCGAAATACCTTTCGCCCAGTTTGATAATTGAAAACCTTTCGCCCTGTTTGAGTATTAAAAACAGTTTAATACTCAAACATCTTTTGCACAAAAATATAAATGAAATACCTTTTGCCTGAAATGAAGGATGATAATTATATTAGGGCAAAAAATATTTCGCATAAAATGAAGAATGAAAATGATAAAAGGGCGAAAAATATTTCGCCCCTACGGAATGCTGATGAAATGGTTGAATTATTATAATGTTTTACTCTTAAGCGATTATGATTTGTTTAGAATATGAAATTTTATAGATTAATGCATCTAGTCTCACCAGTTCTTAGATTATGCAAAGTTGAATTATAATTGACCATTTATTATTCCATATTATATGGTTGTTTATAAATGAACTAATAGAATTATAATTGGTAACAGTAGCGCTAAATTCGATTTCCTTACATTGTTCATTTAAGAATAAGATAAAAGTTGAATCTGTAATCTTTTTTATAATTAATAATTTTTTCATATTGTATTAGCTTTAAATTTTACAGAGAAATAACTTTCGGCTCCAATAATATATGGAACTATAAGTCCCTTAACTTGTCTTTACCCTTTTGCCCAATTTTCTAATAAAAAGTACCAATAGTGATTCATGATAAAAATTAATATGCTACGAAACAATCACCATAAACGTTATAAGAGCCTAGATTTTTAATATTGCCACCGTTCATGTCACATGTTATAAGTGTATTGTTATTGTTAGTAAAACTTATGTTAAAACTGTTAGCAACCAGCCAAATTGTTGTGCCATCACAAGCTATATATTGATCATGTAATGTAGTCAATCCATTTGGTAAAGTTAAATTTAGGTCTTTTTTAGTCCCATCATTACTCACGATTTGCAATGTTGGAGGAGATATACTTTTTATAGTAATCATTTTCCCTTGTGACATTATTCCACTCCCACCAGAATTTCCTGCATTTGCATCTTTGCTACAACTGATTTGAAACATAAGTATAGAGGCTGAAAATAAAAACAATGTAGCGGATGTAATTAATAATTTTTTCATATTATATTAGTTTTAAAATTAAAAAACGCAAAAATAACAGAGTCTAATGAAACAAAAATTCCTATTTGCAAACTTTTTTTGTCCGATTATTGGAATAATGATTATTTTTGTAAAAAATACATAGAATATGGATAGAAATGAATATGCTTTGAATAAAATTAAAGAAATATATCGTGACAAAAAATTGACTATCAATGAATTTGCAGATTTAATTGGCAAATCTCGAAGTGCATGGTTGCGCAGAGAATCGGGCGAAGTTCCCCTTACAGTAAATGAAATTGAGGAAATAGCACAGAAATTAGGTTCGGATTTTGGAACGATTACCCATTCTTCGGTTATTACTCAAAATAATTTTAATAAAACGGTTCTATCTAATAATGCACCCAACGCTACTATCACAATTCAGCTTACACAAGACCAGCTAAATAAGGTGATAGAGGTAGTAAAAGAAAACTAGAAAAATGAAACTAATACAATATTATGACACGCTACAATCCTAATACGCACCATAGAAAATCGATACGATTGAAGGGCTACGACTATTCTCAGTCGGGTTTATACTTTGTTACAATTTGTTGCTACAACAAGGAATGTATGTTTGGAGAAATCAAGAATGAACAAATGTATCTAAATCTTGCAGGAAAAGTAGCCGAAAAATGTTGGCTAGATATACCCGCCCATTTTTCTCATGTAATCCTCCACGAACATGTGATAATGCCAAATCATATCCATGGGATTATTGAATTGGATACCTCTGTTATCGCAAAAAATCATTTGCCCGAAAATCCCGTAGGGGCGAAAAACCTTTCGCCCGATTCTACCGAGGAAAATAATGTAGGGGCGAAATACTTTTCGCCCAAAATAATTGATGAATTTGAAAATAAGGAGAAAAACCTTTCGCCCGTTTTGATGATTGAACACCTTTCGCCTGAAAAAAAAGATGAAATTGATAATAGGGCGAAAAATATTTCGCCCCTACATGATGGAAATAATAATCTGCCGTTTCGTTTACCATCTAATACATTAGGTTCTATAATCCGTGGGTTCAAAATAGGTGTGACAAAATGGATGCGACAAAACACCGAAATATACGATGTTTGGCAGCGCAATTATCACGAACATATTATTCGCAATCAAAAATCGCGCGAACTAATTTCAGATTATATAAAAAACAATCCTTCTATGTGGAGCGAAGATACGTTTTATGTTTCCTAATTAATGGAATCAAATGTTAACCCTTATTCCTGCCCCTCAAATTGTCTCCAATGCCACATATCTTTAACGGTGCCATTTTCAATTTTCATGATACCCGGATTGCTACGAATCATGGTTTTGAGCGCTGTTTCGTCAGCAGATAGATATATAAAATCACTTCCCATTTCTTTTTTCATCGTTTCGTCTTGCATTGGTAAAAGCATATAGGTTTTGATGCCTTTAGCTTTCATTTTTTTGGCAAAAGGAACGATTTTCTGTTTCAAGGCTTCACGGTTTGTTTTAGCCAATTTACTACATACAATCCAATAGGTTACTTGCGGTTCGTTGAGCAAATCTTGCGTAATATCAGCATCTTGGTCATTTGTAAGTCTTAGATTTTTGATTGGAGCCAAAATGCCTTCGTCAATTACTTTGTCCAATCTATCCGCATATTGCCAAATAGTATCGGTAGGCAATTCATTGATGCCAAATTCTTTTTTCTCGCCCGTTTGAGTGTTTTTGTATATCAATATATTTTCAATTACCGCAGGTCGCTCATCTATCATTTTCTCTTTGATATTATTCCCGATGGCATACGGACGAAAGTCTACAATAGGCAAGGTCCATACAAAATTGTATAGACAGAATAAAAGTGCGAACCCTGTTCCTACAAAAGTAATACTGTCTTGAATTTTTGAAGCAAATACAGGCTTAATATCATTTTTGTACCCAACTAAAAATAAAGATA
>JBIPPG010000249.1:0-4215 GCA_044368545.1 Chitinophagales bacterium
CCATAGAAAATGGAGCAGCTTATGTAGACATTGATATCGATACGCCCAAAGAGGCATTTGAATCCTTATTAGATACTGCCAAAAAACATAATTGCAAAACCATAATTTCATATCACAATCATATTGAAACACCTGATATTAAAGAAATTACAAAAACTTGCAAACAAATGCAATCCTACACGCCCGATATTATCAAATTTGTAACAAAAACGGATACGGTTAGGGATTTGAAAAACTTGATGGCCTTGTATGCATTCTATGATGAAATCATTGCATTGGGTACGGGTAGATTAGGAGGATTGTCAAGAGTTATTGCATTGGCTTATGATGCACCCTTTATTTTTACATTCTCAAAATCGAAGTACAAAGTTGCAAATGGTCAAATTTCTCAAAAAGTACTTGAAAAACTAGGTAGAATTCTTAAAGGCGTTTAAACAAATAGGCTATTTTTTGGAATTATAATCTTCCAAAATTTCATAAAATTCTTCGCCAAAGGCTCGTTCAATGGGTTCTTTCAAAAATTTATAAACAGGTACCGAAAGAGATTCGCCCAGTGTACACGCATCGGCACAAATACTCCATTTTTCATAATTTACCGCTTGTAGCTCTCCTACTCCCGAAACTCGAATAGGATACAAATGACAAGAAATGGGCTTGCGAAAAGTAGTTTTCCCTTCTAAAAAGGCTTTTTCTATACCACAATACGAAATACCGTCTTTATAATTGATAAATGCACAAGGACCTCCATTGATTAAAGGGGTATTGGGCGATTTATCATCAACATCTTCTTCATAAAAACCTAGCTTCTCAATAGCTTCAATACCTTCCGAAGTCAAATAAGGCTTGTAATTTTCATATTCTCTTTCCAAAATGGCTATTTCCTCTTTTTTTAAGGGTGCGCCACAATCCCCTTCTATACAGCAAGCACCTTTGCATTTTTGCAAATCGCATACAAATTTCTTTTCAAATATCTCCTCACTTACAAGGATATCGTCAATTATTAACATTTTTATAAGTTTCTTATACAAAAATAGTATATTTGCTGATAAAATTGCTTTTAAAATGTATAATAAATATATCTATTTATTTTTGGGCTTGTTCTTTTTAGCTTCATGTGGCGGAAACGAAACGGTAGTAACACCAGCAAGCTACACAAAAATTGAGCTAAAAATTGCACCAAAAATTGGGTCAAAAACACTCGAATTAGGGAAATATTTTCCTTTATCAGCCGATGATTCATTAATGGTGAGCCGATTGAGCTTTTATGTTTCCAATCTCACATTTACCGATTCTATATCAAATAAAGAGGGATTTGCCCCTTTATATTTATTTCACAAAAAATCGTCCGACAGCATTCTATATACAGATAGCGCTAGGGAGTTGAAAAACATAAATAGAATCACTTTCCTAGCGGGTCTTTCGGACTTTGCCAACAATGTAAACCCTACTTCTTTCCCTTATGAACATCCTCAAAGCACTGCAAATGAAATGTATTGGAACGAATGGACCAAATATCGTTTTGTAATATTTGAAGGGGAAATTAAGAAAAAAACTGGCGAAAAAGTTACTTTTAGCTACCACTCTGGGCTTACATTCAAAAGAGAAATTCTAGTTTCCAAAAATATCAGTATCAATCAAGGAACTACAAACAAAATTCTATTCAATTTATCATTGGACAAAATATTTTACCCAGATAATTCTAGCAATAAAATTGATGTATTTAATGGAGAAAACTTTGGACATTCGGAACCTAGTGATGTTTTTGTTACAAACAAATTTTTAAATAATTTTAAAAATTCTTTTAGCCTATAAAATTTTTCAGTAAAATAATACGTTATATTTGTAATGTAAAATATCTACTTATGAAACGATGTATACTTTTTTCTTATTTTGTTATAACATTTTTCTTATTCAACTCTTGTAACAAAAATACAAACGCTAATAGCACCCTGAATTTTCAGATTGTAAATCGAGTAAATAATACACCTATCGAATTGGGGAAAACATATTGGCTCAAGAACAATGATTCTATTATAATCGAAAGATTGGACTATTATATTTCTGAAATAAGTACGAGTAATGGTTCTCACTCAAATATTAGCAATACGTTGTATTTAATAAATGAAGATAATTCAAAAGTTGCGGTAGCTAATTCGCATTCATTGACAAATATGACTGCATTGACAATGAATTTGAGCCTTACAAGTGAACAAAACAACTCAAATCCTTCTAGTTTTTCTAATTCGAATCCTTTGAGTAGTATTAAAAATATGTATTGGAGCGATTGGACCAAATATCGCTATATAGTATTTGAAGGTAGAATTTTATCCAATGGGCAAAACAAAACCTTTACCTATCATACAGGCTTGGAATATAAGACATCGGTTGCAGCTTCTGGCAATTTATCATTGAGCAGCGATAATATTATTTACTTAAATATTGACAAGATATTTTATCCTACTTCGGGCAATAATTTGAATCAAGATACAGAATTAGTTACACATTCTGATGCGTCACAGCATAGTATTACTACAAAATTCGTACAAAATTTTGGTAATGCGTTTAGCTTTTAGTAGTCTATTTCTATTATTTTTATTTGCTGGATGTAACTTCCTTGACACAAATGTTATATATTTTCCAAGCTATTTTCCTCAAGAAAATCGAATACAGTTTGATACCATTACCAAAGAACAGATAGCATTGGGCAAAAAATTATTTTTTGACACAAGACTTTCGGCCAATAATACAATTTCGTGTGGAACATGTCATCTTCCCCATTTAGCATTTACCGATGGAAAAAAAATAAGTGAAGGTATATATGGGAATAAAAGCCGCCATAATTCCTCTACGCTGTTGAATATTGGTTTTAGTCCTACTTTTATGTTTGACAATAGAGCCCAAAATCTAGAAATTCAAACCTTAATTCCCCTTCACGACACCAATGAAATGGCTGGCAATATCAATACTATTTCTAAAATTTTTGAAAAAGACGAAGACCTACAAGCTTTATCTCAAAAAGCATATAAAACGTCTCTTGATGGCTACGCACTTACCCGAAGCCTTGCCGCTTTTATAAAAAGCCTGATAGCTGCGGACTCTAAATATGATGATTATGTAAAGACTCATGATGAAACGATTTTTACAAAAGAAGAACAACTGGGAAAGAAATTGTTTTTTGGCAATAAAGCTAAATGCAATTCCTGCCATACAGCACCTTTGTTTACAAATCATAAACATTATGATATAGGTATTGAAAGAGGAAAAGATATAGGACTTATGGGCGCAACACACAAAAAAGAAGATAGCGCCCGATTCAAAACACCTACCTTGCGTAATATAGCCATTACCTCGCCCTATTTTCACGATGGCTCGGTAGCTACTTTAGAAGAATTGATGAAAATTAAATGCAGCCAATCTTCAAAAGATTATGTAGCCATTTCATTATCCGAATCTGAACAAAAACAAATAGTTGCATTCTTAAAAACGTTGACGGATAAAAAATATATAAAACCTACAAAATAGGTCTCCAAGGCTTATCGGTATGATGGAGCATTTCTATAAAACTCCAAATAGGCGCATAAAAATCGCCAGGACCAAAAGTATCGCACGCAACACGAAATATTTTCCCCTCTTTTTTCACAAAAGTGGTATAACCAGGCATTAAAGAGTTTTTGCCTTCCTCATTGGTTATCTGAAAGCCCATATCAATAGAAAAGGAGTTCTCTTGGGCGGAAACACATGGAAATGTCCAATTTCTCATTGTAGCAAAGTCCGCCAATTCTTGATGACTATTGGGCGAAGCTAGTACAAACCCACAACGAGTAGTTATATGTCGATACATTCCTATAAAGCCATCGGCCCATAGCGTACAATACGGACAATTTTTCCCCATATTGTGTATCAAAATCAGTTCATCATGTGTGCCAAACAAATCTTCTAATACTACCTTAGAGCCATTAGTGTCCGTAAAAATATAATTTGCAACTTCTTCCAATCCAAGACTTTTAGAAATTTCAATTTGCTTTTTCCGTAGCGCTGCTATTTCTTCATATTTAGCTTCTATTTGATTTTGAATGTCATGATATTTCATAAAAAATGTTTTTGGATAAACAAAAATACATTTATTTAGTGACAAATACATTCAATATTTATTTTTCAAAAAATAGTTAAAACTTTCACCCATAGTTTAGCACAAATTCGATATTTTTGTAGACT
>JBIPPG010000250.1:0-4213 GCA_044368545.1 Chitinophagales bacterium
TGCGGAAACTTCAGGATAAATCAAATTATTTAATTCAATTCCTTTAATTTCGCTTTGAAAGTGCTTAAATAATACTTCGTATAATTCATTTTCTAAAATTGGTTTTTCTTTTAACACTTCTATTAACCAATCTTTTTTATCATTGGAAATATTTGAATAATAAAACATAGCTTGAAGCATTTCGATTTTATCTTCGTCATTTTTTGAATTTTCAAAAGTTGTTTCAGTGGTTTTAATCTCAAATTTCTCAATATCTTTACTATTCTCAATTTTAAAGCTACGAATTCCCCATTTTGATTCGTTTTGACTTTGAATTGTTAAATCATTTTTGATAATAAATTGGTCAAAATAAATTCTTGTTTTTAAAAGTTCCATAATGAAATTTTCAGAGTCTTCATAATTTTTAAAAATTTCTAAAAGTTTTTTATCATCATAAGTCGTACTTTTTTCGGTATGAATTAAATTAAAAACATAAATTAAAAAACTTGAAAAATCTAAAATAGAACGGTATTTATCTGTTTTTTCTTGTTCATCTTGATTAAATTTTTCAGGTAATTTATAATTATCTATAATGAAAGATAATGAAGTGATATTTTGTATATTGCTATTATATTGAATATTCTTTTCTGCTTCTATTTGAATAAAAATATCATTTAATTTTAAAAAAGTAAAAGAATCATTACATAATTCAGCGTATTTACCATTGGTAAATATTTTCAAACTTTCCTCTTTTGAAAAATTATCCCAAACGTAATCTCCCATATACGCACAAGCATCCCATATTTTTACAAAGGTTTGACTTTTGGTTTTGTCCTCTCCAAAAACACTCATCAATTGAACTTTTAGAATTTCGTGTTTTTCCAATTGTTCGCCACGATTATTCATGATTTCAAAGTAATGATTCAAGTCTGTGTTTTCAGGTAATTCAGTTCGGAAAACAAATGTTTGTTTTTCAAAAATATTTTTAAATGAAACTTTATCAATGTTACTTTCATTAAAAACATCTTCAATTATTTTTAAACCGTTTTTAAGGTTTTTAGATTTATCATTTTCAAAAGTATTTCCGTTAGATAATTCTTTAAAAAACCGATCACATTCTGATCTTGCTTGAAACTCAAGATTAAAAGTTTGTCCTGTATCACTTAAAAAAGCTTTGATAAGATTTAAAGTAGTGTGTCTTTGCTGTCCATCAATCAACTCAAATTTACTATCATTTCTTTTAAAAGTTACCAAAGTTCCTAAATAATAATTTTCATTTTCAGTAATACTATTTATATCAAGAATTAACCTTGAAATTTGTTCTTTTTCCCATTCGTAATTTCTTTGATAAATTGGAATAATGTATTTATCATTACTTAATACATCGTTAATTGAAATAGCTTCTTGTATATTATTGCTCATTTTAATTTTTTTTAATTTTTATAAATGCTTCTAATTCTGGATTTGGTTTTTTGGGTGTTTGATTATAATTGCAAAATAAATTTGGTTGTAAATTTTCAGGTTCGTAACAAGTTGGAATTAGATTAAAAAACTTCATTCCTTTGTCGTACTTTAAGATACTATTTTCACTAATTGCTCCACTATCTAATCTAAGTTGGAATGCATTTTTAAAAAACTCTTCGTAATAAACTTTTTCAAAATTTTCAATTCCAAATCTGTCTATAAAAAACAAACAAATATTTTCATACAGATTTTTTACTTTTTGGTCGCCAACTCTATGTATTCCATCATATTTAAGTTTTTCCTTGTTGAACTCTACAAAATCAGTTTTTTCATCTCTAAACACTCCATCTTTTAACTCAATGTAAAAGAAAATATAATCAAAAAAGTTTTTTCCATTGATAATTGGCATCGTAATTTGAAATGGAAATGATTGAGCAACAGAAAAATTTTTAAATAGATTATTTTTTTGAGCGTTTTCAACTGTGCCATCTAAAATTCGCAAAGAAGTTTCATAATTATATTTTGATAATTTATTTAAACTTATTCCTTTAAATTCATTAATGTCAAGTTTTGTAAAAATGTATTTTTTTTCTCCTTTTGACCATTTTCTAATTCTAAATAAATGATTATTCATTATATCTAAAAGTTTGGAATCTTTTAATAAATAACTTTCCCATTTACTTGAATAACTTTCCATTTCTTGTTGAATATTTCCATTTTTATCCATCTCACGAAGATGAAATGCCTTTAATAAATCGTGTGGATAAAGAGATTTTCCTCTTGAATTTTGAGAATCAAATAATTGAAAAGCTTCATCTTGTTTATGAACTGTAATAACAACAAAATCACAATATTTTTCTATTTTTTCTTGAAATTTTGTATTATCAATTAACTTTCCAGCAAACCATTCTTTTATAACTTGATAATTGAATTTAATATTGTTTTTTGAAATTTCATTGACATAATTTTGATCTTGTAATAAACATTTTGAGTTTCCTAAATAATATAATATAAGTGATAAAGTAGTTAATCTTTGTTGTCCATCTACAATGTTATTTTCGTGTAAAATAATACTTCCAACTCTATAAACAGAATCTTTTTTAAGAATTACATTGTGATACAAATCGTTTAAAAGTTGTATCACATGTTCTTTTTTCCATTTATAAGGTCTTTGATAGTCTGGTATTTGTAATCCCATTGAATACAATTCTTCGAGTTTTTTTTCTTCTAATATAGGGGTGTTTTCAATCATTTTTTTCTATTTTTAATTTTAGATATTTTATTTAGTAATGCTATTTAATATTTCCAATAATCTTGAGTATATATCCTTTAAAATAAAAGAAAATTATTTGCTGAATTTAAATTCTTCCAAATAATTATTTACCCATTCTTAAATTTTGTTAAAACAAATTCATTTTTAATTTTTAAAATTTAAAGGTGTTTCATAATTATAAAATTCATAAGAACAATTAATAGAGCTTATTTCGGGCAATAAACTACCTCTATCTCCTTTATTAATAATTAAATAGTTTTTGCCGTTAAGTGTAGCTCCAATACTACTTAATTTAATTTTTAATTGACTATTCATTGAAGGACAATGAGATGAAATCAATAAAGATTCTGCAACATCAATATATTCTGTCCATTTTTCGTTGTCTACATCTGAATTATTTTCATTAGATTTTACAATCCAGCCCAATCTTACATATTCGGGGGTTTGAGTTGTTTCGTAAAAATCCTCACTAATTCTTTTATCGTTAAATAGCCTTTGTGTAAATGTATTATCTCTTGCCTGTCCTATATATAGAAGACTATCTTTACCGTATGCTATATGATTACCATAGACACTATAAAGCCCATAATCCCATTGATTATTAAAATCTTGATTTGCTTTTAAAGGTACTTTTTCCCAGTTAATAACAATAATTTCAAATTCTTTTTTCATATTTTCATTTTTAGTTTGTAAATATATTGTTTTTATGTTTTTTGATTTGTTGTTTAACTAATTTTAACGATATGAAAATTAAAATAATTTCATCGAAATCACCGCACAAGCTTCGGCATCCGCCAAGGCGTGGTGATGGTTTTGGAGAGAATAACCGCAGTGTTTGGCTACAGTGGTTAGCTTATGATTTTGAAGATGTGGTAGTTTTTTTCGTGCTTGTATCAGGCTACAAAAGAAGTCGTTTTTGAATTTTGGGAGCTTGTAGGCTTCTAGTGTGGCGTTCAAGCATCGTTGGTCAAAAGCCCTATTATGCGCCACAAGTGCCAAATTGCCAATCAAAGGGAGCGTTTGTTCCCAAAATGCATCAAAAGTTACGGCATTTTGGGTGTCTTCATATACCATTCCGTGTATTTCGCTAAACCGCTCGATATAATAATTGGGATTTGGACGAATAAGCGAATAAAGTGTGTTGATGATTTGATCATTTTCCACAAAAACCATACCTACGCTACAAATGCTAGTAGGCTGAAAGTTGGCAGTTTCAAAATCGATGGCTATAAAATTCTTCATATTCTCTGATTTTTAATCTATATCTTTTTGATAATTTGTTGTGTTAAATTCGGTAATGCTATTGTTTCTAAATACTTGATAGGATTCGTTTTGTGTAATTCCCCAAATACATTTATGAGTAGGATCTAAGACTAATTCTTTGAAAAAATCCTCATCATTGGTAGGCAATCTAAAAATCGTATCTGAATGATTATTTATCGATTTTTTATCTTCAGAAATCGCTATAAAATGAGAAAAACATCGAATTTGGTTATC
>JBIPPG010000251.1:0-4209 GCA_044368545.1 Chitinophagales bacterium
TTGTTTTTTACCTTGACTCTAAACGATACAATTTTATCGCCAACGGTTTCAAAAGGCACTTGTTGTATATTTTTACCTATGATTTCTACATTTTTGTTGCAAGTGACTTTTACATCTACCAATTTTATATTTGCTTTGGTTACAAATAAATTTACGGGCAACTCTATCTCTTCCTCTGGGCTAATCATTCTAGGAAAAGTAGTGAGAAGCATCAAAGGTTGAGCTACTCGTACAAAACTTTCTGCTGTTCCAAAAGCTCCTTTGCCGTCGCCTGCTATTACCATAGCTTTGACACTTCCCATATAATTAGGAATTTTGATTTGATGGGCTTTGGACTCGCCAGCTCCCAAGGTGAAAGGCCCAAGATAGGTAACTACGGGGTCAAATCGTTTCACTTTTTCTTTAGCATCATTTTTAGCTTCTTCATCGCCCCCAATTGAAAACATCGATTCAAAAACACCTGTAAAAACTCCAATTACTCGGTCAAACATATCCCACGTAGCTACACCCAACGCTTCTTTTGAGTAGAAATGTTTCCACGGATTTGGCGTTTTGAAAGACGTGACACCCAATAGTCCTTCATCTACAACTGCAAGGGTATAAGTCATCGCTTTGCCATTTTTCTCCGAAACTGAAACATTTAGAACACTTTCGGGCTTAATTTCTTGTGGCGATGTGATTTGTGGTTGCAACGTAGTGCCTTGAATATTGGAAACTTGAAACGGTACTATCCCAAACATACGAATGGGAAGATTGTTTTTGGTTTGTGAATGAGGCTGCAAAAGGGAAATAGACACATACGCATTGGGCGACATATCGGCCATAACATCAAAAGGTACTGAATTTTTGCCTTGTGCAATATCTACAAATCTTCGGGTAAGAACGCCCGTGCTATTCTCTATACTTAGCAACGCTCTTCCTTTGAATGGACTATTGAAAACTACCGACGCTTGTTCGCCCGCCGAATAATTTTGTTTATTCATCGTCAATGGCAACATAGTAGAAGATTCTTTTTCTTCGTGCGTTTTGCTTTCATAAGGTACGTCAAAATATTGGAACATTCCTGTAGTGTGTCCGCTATTGACATCTTCAATGAGAATCAAATATTTGCCCCATTTGTCATTTGGTACCGAAATAGACGCTTTGCCAATCCCATTAGCCATAGCTACTTTCTGTGTAGATACAACTTCTTTGATATTATCATCGGTAAAAAATTCAGTAGCATTGTAAGAATTATACCAAAAATCATAATTAGTTTTAATCAATTTTACCACTACATTGTTGGATGCTATCAATTTGCCTTTTGAATTGACATTGACAATATCAATTGTGTAATTTTTATTGCATTGCAATCCATACCAGTAGTCATCTTTGGAATAATCTTTGAAATAAAAACCTACAAAAGATGGATACATATAGACGTTTTTGGCGTCATATTGAATACTAAAGTCACCTGAATTTTCAAAAACTTTTGAAACTAAATTGGCTCGCAACATAGCAGGCATTTTGGTGTCTTCATCTTTCTCAAAATTCACTGAAAAATTATATTGTCCATTGGCATCTGTAGTGCCATCAAACAAAGTAGCTGTAGTTCCTGAGAAAGAAAGTGTAGGATTCTCAAAAGTATATTGTGAATAAGAAGGGAAGTCGGGTTTGGCTTTTAACCAATTGACATCAACCGTAGTTTTTAAATTGGCAGCAAGCGAGCCTGTAAGCCACATAGCCTCATATTGTAGATTTTGATCCAAGGTCAATTCTTCGCTACTGCCACCTATTTCCTGCATTTTGATTCGATTGGGTTTTATCGTTTCAATTTTGATGGTTTTTTCATAAACTGAATTTCCCACTTTGAATCGTGCTATCCAATTTCCAGTAACGGCATCGGCAGGCGTATAGGTTTCAAATGCAAAAAAGCCATTTTGTCCTTTATTATTTACTTTTTGGTCATAGATTTGCCCCGAAGGATTTGCCAATTCAAATTGAACGGGTATATCCGTAGGTAATGGTTTTCCTTTATTATCAAGCAATAAGGTCAAAAATATTTTGTCGCCCGGACGCCAAACACCACGTTCGCCATAGATATAGCCTTTTATACCATTTTTGCTTCCCATACCAGCCACATCAAAAACATCTACATTCAATGCTTCCGAACTTGATAATCGCTGATAGGCGCGCTCTTTTCCTTTTTTAGCTATTACGATAAAAGGAGTCCCTTCGCAGTCAATATCCGCAAAGCCATTGCCATCGCTGGTTTTGGAGCCGATAGATTGTAATTGTGCATCAAAAACCTCTACCGAAACGCCAGAAAGGGATTGAGTAGATTGCATATCCACCAAGGTCGTATAAATCTTATTGGAAGTTCCTTTTTTTACGATCATCCCGATATTGGAAGCTAAAATTACTTTTTCGGGAAAACGGTCGGGTGTATAATACGAAGGTTTGCAAGGGTCTTCGCGCTCTTCATAGTTGTATCCACGAGGATAGTAGCTCGAATAATAGTCATCGTCTCCATTAGGTTCAGATTCTGTATTTTCCAAAAACGAAATCAAATTGTTTGATGATTGGGTGCATTTTTGTGCCGACATAGATTGGTCAAACTTGATTTTGATTTTGTACAATGTACCGGGATCTACATCGATAATTTTTTTCAAATCCAAATTGTGATAGGTCCATTGCGATGCGTCAAAATTTGCATTTCTATTCAGTTTTAAGGTTTTGGTATAAACGGTTTTTCCCAAGCGATTGATTTGATATGGATCGTCAAAGCTATTGTTTTGAAGAAAATACATTACATTGTTTTGATATAATTTGGTAATTTCTATTTGCACAGCGTTCAATCCCATCGTTTTGATAGGTAAATTCACCGATTCGCTTCCTACAATGATATTTCCCTTGCCTACAATTTCGGCTCTAGGTTTCATACTTCCAAATTCCAAATGTTTTGAAAAATCCTTTGCAAGAGCTATTTCATCGGTAGATTTAATGCCTTTGAAAACTTTCACCTCTGCATCGCCCGTAATTTCTTCTTCGGGGTAGAGGTATATCATATTTTTGTCTATCTCAAATTTATATGCTTTTTTATCGCCTATCGAAAACATTCCTGTCAAATCGGCTACTTTCACATTTTTGGAAAAACAAATTTTGACACGATTATTATCTTTACGAGAAATTTGCATAGAAATAATTGAAAACCCTGTATTGCTTGGCACGGTTACTTTTTCTTCGTTGTTTTCGCCACCCAATTCATCGCCATCAATTGATACTTCTATCGTTTGTTCCTCTTTTTCAGCTTCTATATGTGTTATTTCAAATTCGTGTTCGGTTCCTGCTGCATTGTGAATCCATTTCACTTTTGATTTATTATTATCATAGTCGTGGCTTAGTGCCTGCTCTACAATATCCGATTTTACAAAATCCGATGTTTTGACTACGCCTTTATAATTAAATTCTCTGGAACTAGATGCCGAGGCACTTTCTATGCCGTGCGATTCCATTTTGTATTCGTGTTTGATGGTTTTGATTTTGTATGCCAGTTCCTTGTGTTTTGCAGGCACGCCTTTCATCGCTTTATTCAAGGCAAAAAAGACTTTGTATTCTTTGTCGCTTTCAAGGGGTTCGCTGGGGATAAATTCCACTTTATTGTTTCCTTTTAGAATGGTTTTTCCTTTGATAGAAGGGCTAAATTCAAATAAATTCTCTTTGATTTCGTCGCCAATGCGTTCCATACCCATATATTCATCTTGTAGTTCGATGACAAATGAACTCTTGCAGGAGATAACACCACTCGTAAAACCCGCTATATACTTGGCGTACTCTGCGCCGGGAAGCCAGTTTAACTGTTGACAACTCGAAAAAAATAGGAAAAGAATGAGTAAAAATGAGGAAGCTTTTTTCATTTGAAAATTATTTTATGCAATTATAATTCAATTTGAGCATATAGTGCGTCTACAAATTGTCTACATTAATTTAAGTGATTAAATATGAGCTGTATATGTATCTGTAAAATGTTTTACAATCTTTAAATTAAACGAAAATTAGATTTCTCACTACGTTCGAAAGGACAGTTTTTGATTTGTGTACAAATGGCGCGGTCGCAAAGCCACCGCGCCTCCACCCAAAAACAAAAGCGCTATAATGTCATTTCGAGCTTGCGAGAAATCTATGATAAATATGTAAACAATGAAAAAGAGCTTTTAAAAAATGAGACTA
>JBIPPG010000381.1:0-4167 GCA_044368545.1 Chitinophagales bacterium
ATTGTTCTCATCCATCCAATGGAGCACATAATCCGCCAAACCTTCTATGTTGAAGGCCCGCTCATCCATTGATTCCTTTTCATGACCAGGAAAACTTAATGCATATGCTTGGTACTGCTCACCTAACTTACTTCTCAATGCTTCAACTTGAGTTTTTCCTGCTAAAGCACCAGGTAAGAATAATATGCTCTCCATCAATTTCGGTTTCGCACAAATATATAGACTTCTTTTTTGCTCCAATACTAAATACCCTATTTCATACATAAAAAAACGGGCTAACCTTCCGATTAGCCCGTTTCTTAAATATTTAACTAGCGTCTATTAGTCTTTATCTACTACAAGTTTCCTTGTTTCGCTAAAGTTACCAGTAGTTGCTTTTACAAAGTATAAGCCACTTGCATAGTTTGACAAGTTAATCACATAATCTCCTATCACAGATGGATCAGAGATAAGTTCACTTGAAACCTCTTTTCCTTGTGCATCGAAAATGGTGATACTCATTGACTCACTCTCGGTTGGTAAAATATAACTAAGCGTAGCCTCTGTTTTAGCTGGATTAGGGTTGATACTCATATTGTCAATCATCTTAATGGATGTCATTAACGGAGTAGTCTCACCTTCTGTACCATCTATTTTTATTAAGTTAACCTCACCATTATCTACATTAATAGACATGGAGATATCACTAATTGAAAGATGATGGAACTCCATATTGTTGTATGCATAAACACCCTCCTCTGTTGTTACATCAGGATTAGACATTCTAGGAATAGAACCACAAGTTGTGAACGGAGCTGTTGGGCTTGTAAATTGAGCAGCACCACATTTAGTGATTACCCATACAATGTAGTTTGAACCTGGCAATAAACCTGTAATTGTATAGCTACTTGCTGGTGCTGTAATTACTCTTGATGCATATCTAAAAGGAGAACTTGCAAGTGCCCATCTGATTGTATAGCTTGTAGCTGAGGCTGTTGGTGTCCAAGCTACGTCTACAGACGTACAAGCGATTCCTGCTAGAGATGGAGATGCTACAACTGTAGGAGTTGCAATAGGACCTGCGCAACCTGCTGTGGTACTAAACGTCACTTTTCTTGATACCCATCTATCATCAGTTGGCATACAACGATACATCAACCAAACATCATATGTTGTACCTGATATTAAGCCAGTCATTGTTGCTGTTGTTGCACTACCTGAATGAACAGTATGATGGTATGAATACACTGGATCTCCTACTTTTCTATATCTTAAGTAAACATTACTTAAAGTACCGTAAGCTGATGCAGCAGATGGGAAGTTTACTACTGCTGTAGAAGCTGTAATTGTTCCTAAAGTTACATCTGGAGCGTCTACGTCTACGACGATACCATAGTTACCTGAAGCTCCTGAGAAACCTGAAACCTGAGCATAAATAACATTACCTGGTAAGAATGTATGAGAACCAGAAAGACCTGAACCTGGTGTCAACAATACTGTTGAAGCAGATGGCATAGCACCTGATCCATCATCATCTACTGAGTTTAACTCAACCATAGGGCCATCACAAACCAAAGGATCTACTCTATGATATGCTGTCAATCTCGTATTGAAGTCTGTCGGTGAAGTATTGGTTGAGAATCTAACGCTGGTAGCGGCACATGTAGGACCATTCATTCTGTACCACATCGTACGTTGATATCCTCCCGAACCTGCTGCCGAACCAAATGGCTCACCTACTTCATTTGTGGCACTTGCACTACTAGAAGCAATGGTATCACAATCTGGATTATCTACCCCTAAGTTTCTAGCTGCAGTTTCGTTGAAAACACCTGTTGGCTCAAAACGAACTGGCTCACATCTAGGATCACCTGCAAGAGACGCTGGGACAATTAAAACACCAATGGCTGAAGTAACCATTCCACATGGACCTGTTACTCTACAAGTATAGTTACCTGCATCACCCGTTGTTATGCTTGGTATTGTCAATGTTGAAGATGTTGCTCCTGTTAATAAGGTAGAACCTCTATACCACTGATATGAAGAAACTGTACCTGAGGCAACAACTGAAAGTGTGAAAGAAGAAGCAACAACTAAAGTTGTTGAAGGAGCTGGATCTGTTACAATCACTGGTGCTGCATCTACTGTTACTGTAACGGCTGTTCGTGTTGATGATACACAACCACCTGCATACCCTGACCATGAAATAGTTACTAAACCGTTTCCTGAACGAACGCCGTCAGCATTAACTTGGGCTGTACCGATGTTATATGATCCGCCGCCACCTGCAACACGACCACCGTCACCGCCTGTATAACCACCGCCGCCGCCGCCGCCATTACAGCCACCGCCGCTACCGCCGCTACCGAAACCACCGCAAGCACCACCAAATCCACATGAATTAATACCACCAGCAGCACCAGCAAGGAAGCTAGTACCACCAGTTCCATAAGTTCCATCATTCGCACCATTGCCTCTGAATCCACCACCTGCAGATCCCCATGAGAATGAAGAGGTAGTACCACCAAGACCTGGTGTTGTTCCACTCACCGCACCACCTCCTGTCATACCGCTGCCAGAAGCTGTAGTCGCTGTCATTGTGGTTACACCTGGATTACCATTTTGTGATACAAATGTTCTAGTACCGCCACCACCACCAGCAATGACCAGTGGAGTAACAGCTGTACCTGCAAATGGACCTGATGAAATAATGTCGGTTGAAGTCGGATCTACTTTTACGACGAAAGATCCACCGCCGCCGCCGCCGCTACTACCTGATAGCGTAATACCTTGTTGACCTGTCAAAACGATCAATTGATCGCCTGGAGTTACGTTGAAGTTACCACTCATACGTGCACCCAATCCACCAACAAAACCTGGGTCTGCAGATCTACCTTGCGCACCAAATGCATCAATATTAATGGTAACCACACCTGCAGGTACTGTAAAGCTTTGCATTGCTCCTGTATAAGCAAATGTTGAACTACCTGCTGGGAAAGCTGATGATGCAGCCTCTGCATAATATGTTGTTGTAGATGATGGTGTAACCGAGAAATTCACTGCACTTGCACTTGAACCGATACTTGTTCCACCCACTGAATCTGTATACCAATTAATCGTATTTCCTGCTGAAGTAGCATTTAAGTTTGAAGAGCCTCCCGGACAAATCGTAGATGCTGTTGCTGTAACTGGCGTTGGAGCACTCACATTGGTAACCAATACAGTAATTTTTTCTCTACCAGAGAAACATACTCCACCATCAGTTGCTTCAGCCCAATATGTTGTTGTTGACGTTGGAGCTACGGTATAGTTTACACCAGTACCTACTGTAGTCAATAAAGTTCCACCTGTTGGAGCATCATACCAATTAATAGTAGTTGAACTTGTAACAGCATTCAAATCAATACTAGATCCTGCACAGATTGCTGAAGGTGCTGGAGTTGATGTTACCGTTGGAGTTCCAAATGGTATACTTACCAAAATTGTCACCAAGGTACGAGGTGAAGTACAAATACCGTTTGTGGTTTCTACCCAATAAGAGGTAGAAGCAGAAATGGTTGGTGTAGTATAGCTTGAGCCAGAAGCTAATAAGGTACCTCCAGAAGCCGCATCATACCAATCTATTGAAGTACCAGAGCCAATCGCAGTGATTGTGGTACTTCCGCTACATGTGATTGCAGAACCTGAACCTGTTACTGTTGGTGCAGGATATGGCTCAACAATAATGGTCACTGCAGTACGTGGAGAGAAGCATACGCCATCACCTGTTTCTACATAATATGTTGTCGTTGCAAAAAGTGTTGGAGTAGTATAGCTTGAACCTGTAGCTAATAAAGTACCTCCAGATGGTGCATCGTACCAATCTAATGATGAACCCGAACCAATGGCTGAAAAAGTAGTACTTCCACTACAAGATATTGCTGAACCTGAACCTGTAATTGTTGGAGCAGGATATGGAGTGACAATAATATCCACTTGAGTACGAGGTGAAGTACAGATACCATCTGTTGTTTCTACCCAATATGAAGTAGTTGTAGAAATTGTAGGCGTTGTATATGAAGCACAACCGCCACATAATAATGTACCACCTGAAGCTGCATCAAACCAATCTAAAGAAGTACCTGATCCGATAGCAGATATAGTCACTGAACCACTACAAGTAATAGGAGAACCTGAACTAGTGATCAT
>JBIPPG010000025.1:0-14013 GCA_044368545.1 Chitinophagales bacterium
GACGCCTTGTTTTTGACACATGCATTGAAGCAATGAATAGACCCGTAGAGATTATTATTAATTACAGGAAAGGGATTGGAATCGAGGCCTGCCATAACCGAAGGTTCTGCCGATGCTTCTATCATCAAATCAAACCCAGGAAGCGCTTCTATATCCTCCGCATTGCGAATATCGCCATGATAAAAGGCTATGCCTTTTTGTTTAAAATCCTCTAAGTTGAGCTCAGAACCTCTGCGTTTGAGATTGTCCATCGCTATGATTTCATAGTTTGGATATTGTTCTTTCAAAAAAAGGCAAATATTTGACCCTACAAAACCTGCACCACCAGTAACTAATATTTTCATATTTTATTATTTTTTAAAATCGCCTCTAGCGAAATATTTTTCTATCAAACAGTACAAAAATATAAAAAAATATCTCGACCCCATTTCTTTTATTTTCAGATTGGAAACACCATATTTTCTATTTGTCCAAGAATTGGGCAAAACCTCAAAAGTATACCCTCTAATTATGGCTTTGAGCGATAGTTCCAAAGTCAAGTTGAAATGAGGCGACAGAATAGGATGAAGTCCGTCTATAGTCTCTTTTTTGTATAACTTAAACGCATTGGTGAAATCGTTGTATGGAATTCGGAAGATGATTTTGGTAGCTATATTTACCAATCTATTGAGTAATAGTTTGTGTTTTGGATAATCGATCACTTGTCCGCCTTTTATAAATCGACTGCCAAAGACACAGTCCACGTTTTTATCTACCATCGTATAATAAAATCGAACGAGATCCGATGGGCTATCGGATAAGTCTGCCATCATAATTGCCACACAATCGCCCTCGAAGCGCTCCAACCCATATCGGATAGCATATCCAAACCCATTTGGGCCACGATTGGTCTCATAACGAAGTGTGGGAATGGTTTCTTTGAGAAGTTCTAGCACGTTTAACGTGTTATCTTTAGAATTGTCATTGGTTACAAAAATCTCGTGTGGAATATTCGCATCCTTTAGCGTTTGATATAGCTGAGGCAAGGTCTCTCGGAGAGACTCTTCTTCATTGTATGCAGGAATGACTATGCTTAGTTTCATCGTGTAAAAATATTATATTTTTTTTCTTCCAGTTCAATAAAATACGTTTCCATATTTGAGAAATCATATTCCCAATGTTTATTATAATTTTGGTATTATTAAAAAACTCTTTGCTTTTGCAATTATTTCAAAGAAAACAGTTTTGTCTATAAAGAAAGGATAAATGTGTAGTTTATTTTTTTCATTAAAACAACACTTTAAATAAAAATTCAATAAATTTGCTAATCTAATGTTAACTTTTATCCCTATTACTACTTTTCAAATTAAGAAATACTTTTTGAATTATAAACAAACACTAAAAATATATAATGAAAAGAAAAATAAATTTTGAAAACCTTGATGGCATCCGTTTTTTATGCTTTCTGTCTGTTTTTTTCTATCACAGTTTTTTTACTTTGGAACAAACGATAAAAGACAATGAATTTTTTATATTTATAAAAACAGTTTTATTTATAAATGGAAATTTGGGGGTTAATTTTTTCTTTGTTTTAAGTGGATTTCTAATAACATATCTCTTAATAGAAGAAAAAAAACAATATAAAAAAGTTCATATAATTAAATTTTGGATTAGAAGAATATTGCGAATTTGGCCTTTATATTTTGTATGTGTATTTATTGGATTTATTGTCTTTCCAGTGATGAAAAAATTGAGCGGTGGCGTACCAAATGAAACGGCAAATATTTTATATTATATTACATTTACAAATAATTTTGATATTATAAAAAATGGATTGCCCGATGCTTCAATTTTAGGCGTCTTATGGAGCATAGCAATTGAAGAACAATTCTATTTCTTATGGCCTTTTGTTCTATATTTTTTCCCCATAAAAAAACTTTATATACCGTTTATTTCTATAATTATCATAAGTATTATATTTAGAATTTTTAATACAACTTATATTTTGTATGAATTTCACACATTGTCTTGTATTGGGGATATGACTATTGGCGCTTTTGGTGCATGGTTTATACAGCTATCTGATACTTTTAAACTAAACATTCAAAGATTAAATAAGTTCTACATTTATCTTGTTTACGTTGTATTTGTATTCTTATATTTATTTAAACAAAATATAAATTATCCATTTTTTCATATTTTCGAAAGAATAATTTTATCGGTTGTATTTATTTTTATTATTTTAGAACAATGTTTTTGTGATAATTCTTTCTACAAAATGAAGAATTTTCAAACTATTTCTAAACTTGGAAATTATACATACGGGTTATATTGTTTACATTTTATTGGTATTCTTATTACGCTTACTTTATTCAAAAAATTACATATAAAAGAGTCGGTTTTTAAAGTGATACTTTTAGATACTACACTTTCTCTTTTTATTACCTTGATTATAAGTATTATTAGTTATCATTTTTTTGAAAATCTATTTTTGAAACAAAAAGATAAATTCTCGTTTTTTAAAAAATAGCTTAATTCTTTCTCCCAATATAATAAAATACATTGCCATTATGAGGAATCATTTTCCCAAAGAAAATTGAAATTTTGGCTATTACAAAAAAGCATTTTGATTTGAGGCCATGCGCTGTTTTCCATTGTGATGGGAACGGCCAGCTTCCCTCTACCAATCTGTAAGAAATTTTTTTCAATCCCGATTGTTCAAAAAACTGTCTTTGGTTCTTTGCATTTGAATAAAAAATATGTGTAGGCGCATGCGATACTACTTTACCCATTTTTTTTCTAAAGCCAAAAAGGACTTTGCGAAATAAGCCTGCCAGCGTAAAATTGTTTTCTACTGGACCATCTACTACAAGGATTCCATTGGGGTTGAGCCTATGAGCGAGTTTGTTTACGATTTCAACAGGATTGGTCAAATGCTCAAATACATTGCTCACAAAAATGACATCAAAGGTATCGGATTGAGAATAAAAATTTTCTATTTCTTGAAAACGAGCTTTTGGATAAGCATTTTCCAAGTTTTTAATCAACTCATGCCCATAATCTACACCCGTTAGGTCATAGCCTTTGTCCATAGCATTGACAAGAAATCGTCCGCCACCACATCCAAAGTCCAAAACGGTTTTAAAATCGCCTAATTGTTTGATTTCCTGCAAAATGGAATCAAATAAATGGCTAGGCTTCAGCACTTCAAAGCCATAATATTCCATAGCGTACATTTTGGAGAAATCTTCAGCCTCAGGCAAAGGATCTACTTGTATCAGTTGACATTTTGTACATTGAATATAAGAAAAACGTTTGTGATTGTATAATGTATCTTCAAATAGCGAACTAGAAAAAGAGTTGGAATTACAAAAAAGACAATGTGACATGATTATAAGTTTTATTTTAAAATTTTAGAAAGTTCAATATCAAATTCCGTGGGATTGATTACAACCGAATGGTCATCAATTCTTCTGTCGGTTTCCAAAGGTTGTGGTGCATAATCGCATAAGATAAAAAAATAATCAGATTTTGCATGATATGACAGAGTAAAAAAGATATTATACATATTATAAACCTTTTTGGGTCTGATATCGATTAGTTTAGTGTTTTCTTCCAAAAATAACATATTGGTCAAACCCGCTCCATGAATCCCCATTATAATTTCAGCATTATTACATATCGAAATTTGTTCAGATAAAGAATAATCTTCTAAAAACACCCGTTCAAAATCATACTTTTCTAGAATGGGAATAATTTCAGATTCGTTTAATACTTTTCTATAATTTGCTCTATCTCTTGATATATACAAACGTTTCCCTAGTTTTTTATCCGCTTGAAGCAATGCCTTTTCTTTGAGCCATTCTATGCCTTTTTCTAGAGGTTCTTCTTGCCTAAAAAACGTTTCCCCAGCTCTGGTAGGCATTATTATTTTTTGTATCAAATAGTTTGTATTTGTATCTAATACCAAAAGATTATCTACCCCTAGCAATTTTAAATAATCAGTAACAAAAGGCCATCGTTCAATAAAATAATCGGGAACAGCAAACAATGAATCTTGAATATATTCTCGTGCCATCCACAACCTTGGCAAAATTTCTGCTATCCAATGATAATAGCCACCTGTACTATAATTGTCTATACACCATAGAACGGGTTTTTCTATTTTTTTGGTTTTTCGATATGTTTTTTTTAATAAAAATTTAATTTTTGGAATGGGCTTTTCATAATATTCCATCATTACAGGTGCACTAGCAAAGGATAATGGATTTATGTTGCCATTTTTCCATAAAAGCAATTCTCTATTGGCATAATAATTATTGAGAATTTCAATATGACATGCTCTGGCATCGCCTTCTAGCAGAGGGGAGTAATAATGTTCATTTGCTGCGGTACAGTTCAATGGCAACTGGAGTTTGATATGATGGGTAGGATATTGTTTTGAATTCATAAGCTTATTTCAATTTTTTAGCTAAAATATTAATTTGTCTATTGTTACACGCAAGCAAATAAGGGTTTTCCTGAACAGAAAGTGTACTGGCATCATCTAAATAAAAAGTATATCCTAAAAGGGATAAGAAATCAAAAATTTCTTTTGAAGAGGTATCATATCTACGATGCCATTCTTCCGTTATTTCAATATAAAGAATAGGGCAAAAAGTACTTATGGTATGCTGTGCGCCTCTAATTACTTTAGGTTCAAATCCTTCTACATCTATTTTTATAAAATCTACACGATCTATCTTTTTCTCCGCAATGTATTCATCTATCGTTATTATTTCGGTCTTAAAAGAATGCTGTCCATCACCCCCTATTTTTCCTACACCCGTATTCACATCGCTGTATTGAAAATCTACCCAAGCTGGAGCATCTCCCACCGCTTTGTTTTCAAAAGTTACAAAATCTTGCAATTGGGGATTGAGCGTTCCATTGGCGACAAATTGTTGCATAACGGTTGGATTTGGATCAAATGCGATAATATTTCCCAAAAGTTTATTTGAAAATAAATAGTGAGCACATTTCCAAGAGAACTCTCCTACATTGGATCCAATGTCCAGAATAATTGTGTTTTCATGATTATTAATGCTTTGGGAAGCAAAATGCCATGCTGCTTCGGGAAGATTTGAATAAATATACCATTGCATATAGTCCGATACATCTAGCGAAAACCATACGCCGTCGCGTTGAACATGTTTTAATGTTCCTTTTGGATAGCATATATGCCCAGGTATCCATTTTCTAAACCACGAAATTTGTCGTACGTAATGTGTAAAGAAGTCATCCAACCCAATATTGGCTACTACTTGATGAATAAGTTGTACAATTTTTTGATACAAGGTCATATAATTATTTTTCAGTTGAGTACAAATTATCTATATAGGTTCTTCGTAGTTTCATAAAAGGCTCTTCTATTCCATGTGTAAAAACAAAAGCTAACAAAAATGAGAGCCCAAGATAGGTAGCAAACCCTAGCATATTATTTCCAATATGGTCATAAATCAAATAAACCAGCATAGGATGCCAAAGATACCAATTATAGCTGTAGTATGACAAAAAACGAAGTCCTTTTGTATAAGGAAATTCAAAATGATACGTAGCAAAGAGGATCATTACTACAAATAATGGAATTAGAGAATGAAACCAAAGTTTTTCAAACCAGTGTGCTCCTACAAAGTGGTCAAACAAAATACATAAGATGCCTCCTAGCATTCCAATACAAAACCATATATATTTTTTAAAAATAGATTTGAACAAGGGATAATTTAGTATCATATACAACAATACACCATAAGCCAATGCATCCAATCGATTATATGTAGCAGCGTATGTGTCTTTTCCATTGGTAAAATTTAATGCGAGCCACTTAAATACGATTCCCGATAAAATGTATAAAAAGAGGAGGATGTATATTTTGGTTTTCTTTTGGAAAGGAAAAATTTTGCTAAAAATAAGACTAAGAGGAAATAAGATATAAAAATGCTCTTCGATACAAAGCGACCATACATGGTCAAAATTCCAGTGGTGGGGTTCTCCTGTAAAATTTCTATAAAAAAACAAATACCGTTTGATATCATTTAATGGAATATACAAATCGGGGTGGCTAGAACCCGAATAATATAGATAACAAAATATACCTCCCACCAGTAAGAAAAAATAATAAGAAGGCCAAATTTTGAATCCTCGCTGTAATATAAATTTCCAAAAATGAATTTTCTTATGCAAATACTGTTCAATGAGAATGCCTCCAACCAAAAACCCCGAAATTACAAAAAAAATATCGACGCCTAAATATCCATAAGGCAAAAAAGGTCCAAAATGAAATGCCACTACAGATAATACCGCTATAGCTCTATAGACATCTATAGCCTTTGAACGTTGAGGATTATTGATATTTTTCCATGCATTCTTTATCCAATCCATATTTGCTTTAATTTTTGGTGATATGCGTCAATATGATGATATTTTTGAATCCAAGTAGATGTGTCAAGGGGGCGGTAATTGGCTATCTGCTCTACCAGAGTATCGTACAGACTATGAATATCGGCATAGCATACGGGAGAATTGGGAAATAAAAATGGCTTGTATTGTGTATCGATATAGCAGATTACGGTACAGCCCATAGCCAAGGCTTCTACGGTCTTGAGTCCATACCATCCTATCAGCATTTGATCAATGACGATATGGTATTCGTTCATTTTTTTCAATAAATCGTAGCGTGTGGTAGAATATTGAAAGTGTTCTTTATTTTCGTAGCCTGGAGTATATATTTCTACTTTATCGCCATATTCTTTATGAAGTCTATCCAGTGCGTGGTAGATATATTGGTTTCCTTTGGTACGTGTGCCCGAAGGAGAAAATAAGATTTTGAGTGGCGGACAAGGAGCTTTGGGAGTCCTTTCGGGCAAATGTTCCCATTTTAGAAACACGGGCAAGTAGGTAGCCGTAGGAATAATGTCTAGCAAATCGGGTGTAGATACGAGGATAGTATTGGCATAGTCTAGCGCATCTTGTATCAGTGCTTTTTGATAGGGCAATGAAAGGGATTCGGGGCTGGGTTTGCCTGCCAAATAGTCCTCCATGTGCTGGCTTTTCCAGTCGAGATAGTTAACCGAACGAATATCCGCTCCTACAAAATGCATAATTACACGTTTTCCAAAAAAACGGTAACAGGCCATTTCAAAACGACGTAGTTTTCGGGTAAGAATAAGTTCGCCCGATAAAAAATGAAATACATCAAAACGAAATAAAGCATAGATAAAAAAGCAAAAACAGTAAAGATATACTCTAATCGGATGCCAATGATATAAAGGGCAGGTATAAGTATAATGCGTTTTGAAATGTGAAGTAGGCAATACGTATTTGGAAAAAGACTCTGCAATGAGATGGTCAGACAAATATTCAGCTATGAATTTTGAATACGTATCTATCCGATACCCAATATCCACCGCTCCAAAAAGTATACGTTTTTTTCTAGCCATAGTACGTTTTTTTCATAAGTTGTAGCCAGTGGGTATCAGCCCCAAAGGCCTTGAGCCAGTCTTGCTGTGGTGGTTCAAATCCTACTTTTTCTTTTCGCCAGGCAATATCATGGGGAAGTATATCTTCAAAACTTTTTCGCAAAATGTATTTGGTCCAGCCCATGCGGAGTTTATACGAATCGGGCAGGGAAAAACAAAACGTAACCAATTTGTGATCCAAAAAAGGCAAACGAACTTCGCGGCTGTGTGCCATCGAATTTCTATCGGCGTAGCGCAGGAGTTCTTGCAAGCCTCCCAGCATCAAATCATTGTACAATGATTCATTGAGCGAGGGAGTCGGTTCCAATTTTTTTCCGTTCAACTTATGTCTCCAGTCGTAGAATTGAGACCATTGAATGAGTTTTTTCTTAAGACCACGATGAGGCGTATGAAAGTCTAAGTAATGATTTTGTTCTGTGATTCGTTCTTTTCGGGATATGTTTTTTTGACGAAATGAATTTAGATAGTTGGTATAATAAAAAACATATCCACCCAATATTTCGTCGGCTCCTTGTCCGTCTATCAGTACCGTCACGCCTTGATTTTTGGCTTCTTGCTGCACACGGTACTGCGCATAGATACTCGCACTGCCAAAAGGTTCTTCCTGATGCCAGCATAGTTTCTCAAAATCTCGGTACATTTCTTCACCATTAGGCCATATATAATGAGGCACTACGCCTGTTTTTGCTATTACTTGTTCGATAAAAACGCCTTCATCTTTCTTGAATCCTTCAAAACGCGCCGAAAAGGTATGAGGCGAAATTTTTTGATGGCCTATCATTTCACTTAGGCTGCATACAATCGTAGAACTGTCCAATCCGCCACTGAGGCTAGTGCCTACAGGTACATCGGATCTACAACGTCTGCTGAGCGAGGCACGAAAAAGTCTTCTAAATTCTTCACAAGCCTCTTCAAAAGTACCTGCAAAGTCTTGCTTATCTACCGCAATATCAAAATAGCGTTTTATTTCTAGTGGTCCATCGTTTTTGATTCGCATCCAATGGCTATGGGGAAGCTTGTATATTCCTTCATAGAAGGTATGATCCAAATGCTGTGCATCGTAGAGTGTGCCATCCGTTACAAAAGCATCCATTTTGTCTTGACGGAGCACTTTGGGTACGCCCGCAGCCCATAAGGCTTTCATTTCGGATGCAAAATAAATTTGATTTTTGTGCTGTGCATAATGAAAAGGCTTTTCCCCAAAACGATCACGAGCACAAAAGAGTTCTTGTGTTTCGGCGTTCCATATAGCCAACGCCCACATCCCATCGAGACGAGACAGGCAGTCGGCTCCGTAGCGGTGATAGAGTGCTAGGAGAACTTCGGTATCGGTTTTGGTACGGAAAGTTATCCCCTGCTGTATGAGTTCTTCACGGAGTTCGATATAATTGTATATTTCCCCATTAAAAGTAATGGTATAGCGGTCTAGGTAGTGCATAGGCTGTGCACCTGCATCGCTGAGGTCGATAATAGAAAGCCTACGATGTCCTAGCCCAATACGCGCCGCAGCATCTATCCATTGTCCTTCACCATCGGGGCCACGATGTATTATAGCATCGGTCATTTGCTGGAGCTTGTTGAGTGCTACCTTTTCGGTTCCGTATGAAAAAATTCCTGCAATCCCGCACATAGTTTTATTTCAATTTAAATTTTGAAAGTAGACTTATATTCGCTTCTTTTTTGAGAAGAAAATATCCTACCATCCCTGCAAATATACAATGAATTATAAAAAAAATAATTTTTAAAACAAAGCCCTGATACGGATTGGGAAAAAACCAAACCATAGAAAAAGTAAGTGCCAAAATGCCCAAAGTCCACAAAATAGAGGATATGACCGCAAATGGAATAGCATAATGACGATGGGAAAGATAAAAAGCAACTACATTGAGTATTACTTGACTACAAATCATACTTGAAGCGAGTCCTTCTATACCCCAGAGTGGAACCATCCACCATCCACAAGCAATAAAAGCTATCAAAGAAGCTATAGTAGCTATGAGATAGGTTTGATTTTTATTTTTGAGATTGCTCCCAAGAATAGAAAAAACACTATAGCTAGAAAAAACAAGATAAAACAATAAAAGCCCAAGCGTAAACATAGCATCGTGAAACTTAGCGTCTATAAAAATATGTAAAATTTCGGAAGAAAAAAGAAAAATAGAACTGGCTACTACTACAATACCCATTACGTAGAAATGATACACGGTGGCATAAATTTTTGGGTCTTCTTTTTTGTGATAGGCTTCAAAAGAATATGGACCAAAAGCCTGCGAAAAACTGGATGAAATAATGGTGATAAAGGATGCTAATGTATTGGCCATATAATATAACCCTGCCAAGCTCATACCTATCTTTTTTTCAAGAAATTGGGCTACTAAGAAGTTTTGTAATTGTAGAGCCATCAAACTGAGAAGTATGGGGTATGAATATCGAAGCATATCTCGCATCAAGGCAAAATCTATCCATCGCCATTGAAACAAAAGGTCTCTAAAGAAATAGCCTGAAATTAAATTTGAAAAAAGAAATGAAAATAATTGCGCTTTGAGATATCCAATGGCACCCATTTTTTGATACACCACAAAATAAAGGGTAAGTCCTACATTGAGCATAACCGTAGCAATAGATAGCGAAAAAACATGCCATGGTTTTTTATGGATACGAAGCTGATTTGTCACTATATTTGGAAGAATATTTAATAATAAATAGGATGCCAATATCCATAAATAGTATGTAGCGCCTAATGAAGAAAAAAGAATCTTTAGTGCGCTATTTGAAAAAATAAAAATAATTACACAAAAAACAAAAGTGGTAATGAGCTGAAAATAAAACCAATTGACTAGTGGCTTTTTTTGATTTTGCTGATGAATATAATAAAACCGAACAGCGGCACTATCCATAGAAAAGACAAGAAGAAATAAAAGAAAATTAAAAGTGGTATTAAAAATACCTATGGTTCCATAATCTTCGGTAGATAGCACTTGGGAATAGATAGGAAGTGTAAAAACGCCTATAAAACGAGCAATTGTAGATGATAGCCCGTAGACAACACTTTCTTTTAGCAGTCTTTTAGGCATGAATTAATTGATTTATTTTTTGGATTAACTTCTCTTTTTGCCTAGCAGGATTGTATTCTTGATGATACGCAGAACGAACATTTTTTTTCCATATCATAATTTCTTCTTTATGATGTAAAATATATTCAAATACACGTTCCAATTCTTCTACTGTAGCATCTGAATATGTAATACCCACTTTATATTCTTGATTTAATTTTTTTAAAGGATAGCTCTCAGGAAGAATCAACGCAAGACCAGCAGATAGGTTTTCAAAAGTTTTGAAACCTACTGCATACTGATGATTGAGTACATTCATACGCCCCATTGTTATGCCAAAATCATACTTTGTAGCAACTTGAGACAGCATTTGAGTAGGTACAGGTTCCAAAAATTCAACACGATCCATAACGCCGAGCTCTATAGACATTTGTTTCAAACGAGGAAGCAAATCCCCTTCGCCTCTTATAAAAATTTTAATACCCGAGTATTTCTTCACAGCAGATACTAGGTTTTCAAGTCCTCTATTTTCTATAATAATTCCATGATAATAGATTGAAATAGGCTCTTGAATTGGCTCTATCGATTCATTAAAAGTAGATGGAGGAGTGACAGAAATAGACAAAGTTTCTTTTTCTAAATTATACCGTGTGTTGATATAATTACCCATTTCATTATTAAGGCTACTAATTATTACGTTAGAATCAAGCAATGCCTTTTTTTCAATTGATTGAAGAAATCTTTGAAAATTTTTGTGAATATTCAAAAATTGATCTGCATAAAATTCATAAATAAAATAAAATTTTGGGATAGATTTGTAAATAGAAGCAATAAAGGCGGCTTCTGTATCAATACAGAATATAGCGTTAGGTTCAAATTTTTTACTTTTTAATGATTTTTTTGAACACCAAAGTTTAAGTCTAAAAATTAGGATATTATAGAATGTTTCATTTCTAAAAATAGTACAAATTATGAACTTAAAAATCCAATGAAGCTTTAGAAATAAAATCAATTCAAATAGTTTTGAATGACTATAATAAGGTATTCCATTATATTCATCTCCTAAACTATCTCCACCTACTATTACCAAATTATATGAATCTTTCAATATATTGGAAAAGAATAACAAAGCAGGATTATTCTCTACTTTTACATTTACAAGGATGAGTATTTTATTCATTTTTTAGTTAACTCTTTAGCAGGATTGCCAATCCAAATTTGATTTTCTGGTATATTTTTAGTAACTACAGCACCAAGTCCAATAAAGGCATCTTTGCCAACATAGATTCCATCTCTTATTGATACCGAAGGTGCAACCCAAACATTTTTTTCAATAATTGTACTACCACCGATCATTGAATTTGCTATTATCATTGAATCTTGACCAATTTCTACATTATGTGCAATATGTACCAAATTATCAATCTTTGCTCCTGTTCTTATTAAAGTATTACCTAAAGTTCCTCTATCTATACATGTATTTGAACCTATTTCTACATTATCCTCAATTATTACCCCACCTAAATGAGGGAACTTCTCCCACTCATTATTCTCATTTTTTTGGTAGCCAAATCCATCTAATCCTATCGTACAGTTAGCACCAATTATCACATTGCGTCCTATTTGAACTTTGTCTGCGATATAACAATTTCCAATTATATATGAGCCATCTAATATTATGCAATCACCAATATAACAATTTGGACCTATGTGTACATTATTTGATATTTTGGCATTTGGATGTAATATACTACTCTTATGAATCCCATTTTCAATTTTTGGGCTATACAAATCTTTACATATTCTAAGAAATACTAATCTTGGGTTCTCAACTAGAATAATAGATTTATCTTGAGGGACTGAAATAGATTTTTCAATTTTTGTACTACAAATTATTGCTTTAGCAGCAGTTTTGTCAATTATACTTTGATAATCATCTTTAGCTGGTGATATCCAAATTAAACTATTATTATCAGCATCTTCTAATTTTGAAATATTACTAAATTCAAAATTACAACCAATTAATTTAAAATTCCCTAAGGTGTTTTCTACATCTTTTAAAGTATAAGTGTGCTTTTTCATTCCCAATCAATTATAGGTATATTAAATTTTGAATAATGGCTTATATGATAATTTACCATAAAGTCCATTCTTTCTTTTGCATGCATTTTTACCTTTTCAATTGGGGACATTACTTTTTCTGTCCACCACTCTGAGTGAGTAAGTAAATGCAATCTTGGGTGATTTTCTTCAATTACATCTTTCATTCTCTTAAAGCGCCACCGCCCCCAACTATCTGAACAGTATTCAACTTCCTTTTTGAAGTAATTGGCATAGGTGTTTATCATTCCTGCATATTTCCATTTATCACAACTCAAGACAAATTCATTTGTATTATGAAAAGAAAATACTAAAATTTTTATATCAAATAAATTTTCAAGAAACAATTTTTCAAATTCCAACTTCATACACAATTCGGTTTCATTGGTAATATTATAATAATGACTATCGAAATGTAGTCCAATTTCATGGCCTAACTCAATTATTTTTTTAACCTTATTGCTAGATTCTTTCTCTAATAAATTATAAAATTCATTATGAGGATGAATAAAGTATGTAGTTTTAATTCCTTCTTCATGTTCGATTTTAGCAGTTGCTAATGCCGCATCTATACTAATATCTATATCATGACGCCAAATTACATAATTTTCATTTTTATCAAAATTAGAATAAGTCCTGTCAGTGTATTTTAGCTTTGCTTTTTTGAGCAACTCTCTATAATGACTATGAGTAAAATCAGAAAAATTAAAAATGTCTTTATTGTTCATATAATTTTTACTTAGCAGGATTTCCTTTAATTACTTTATTAGATTCTACATTATTTACAACATTTGAAGCCATTCCTATTAGGACTTTTTCAGCTACTTTAATGCCATTTTTTATACTAGATGCGCCACCGATATAGCAATTTTCACCTACATTTACATTTCCAGCAACCAATACATTTCCAGCAATTAATGTATAATTTTCTATTTTAGTATCATGATGAATCGTAGAATTTGGGAGAATACACACATGATTACCAATAATAGCATTTGCAGAAACAACAACATTTGCCATTATTAAACAATTATAGCCTATTTTTGAATATTTAGAAATTTGTGCGCTAGGATGAATTATAGTTACAAATCTTGACGGTTCAATATTTAATGAATTTATAATTTGAGGTCTCTTCAAAAAAGAAGTAGGACTGCCATGCACCAAGAGAATCTTGGATTCCAAATCTATATTAAATATATCTCGTGAATATATTTTTATACCATATTTTTTCTGACCTATTTGTTCACTATCATCCGATACAAAACCGATACATTCGTATTGGTCTCCCAAACAATCAATAGCTTCTATTGCTGTGCCACTATAAGGAAAAATCAATAATGGTGTCTTCAAAAAAATACTAATTT
>JBIPPG010000253.1:0-4148 GCA_044368545.1 Chitinophagales bacterium
GAGATAAAAGAACTCGTAGCATCTACGCCTAAATCTGGCGAAATCACTCAAAAAGAAATAGCTATAGATGATAATGTCCAAAAATTATGGCTCAGTAATGGCATTATAGTGATTTTGAAACCAACTAAAATTAGAAAAAACATAGTATTTGTAAAATACCAAACGATTCCCGATTCATTTTTTATACCTGATTTTGAAAACCACAAAATAGCGATATACAATAATTTAGCCGTAGGAACAGATAGTTTTAAAATGAAACATCTATCAAAATACTGGAAGAAACATCTATTAAATAGTACTTCAAATGTAACTAAAAAATCTAAGGAAGGAACTATCAATGTACTAACTTCAAACATAAAATACGCTTTGGAACAAATACATTTTCTTAACAGCCCAATTCTTTGGAACCAAAAAGAATTTGAATTACAAAAAGAAAGAAATCTAATCTATCTAAAAAATATAGATACAACACTCTATGAATTTGACGATAAAATAAAAGAGGCCTTGTACAAAAAAGACTATATAGAAGAAAGAAAAATAGACGTAGATAAATTGAAAGCCTATACTTTTCAAGAATATGCAGCTATTCATAACAAGGCAATCGAAAACAACAAATTTATTGTATCAATTGTTGGCGATTTTGAGATAGATAGTATAGAGCCACTTATAGTGAAATATATTGGGTCGTTGCAAACAGCTACAAATACTTCTATAAAACCAAAAGATAGTATAACAAATTATAATTTGAAATCCGAAACGGTATTTGTAAAAAACACAAAGGATAGCTTGCATTATTTCAATGTTATTTTATACAATAAAATGAAATTTGACCAATTTGAGGATGATTACATATTTAGTACTATTGCTAATGATATGATATATAAAGAAATAAAAACGAGAATCCGCGAAGAAAAAGGCAAAATTTATGGGGCAAAATCGCGGTTTATTGATGGATATAATGTTGACAGCTTGATAGAATTTCATATAACTCTAAAAACGCACGAAACTAATGCATTGGAGGTTAGAAGCGAGTTGAAGAAAATCATTGATGAATATAAAAATGGAAAAATAAAAGAGAAAGACTTTGATATTCAAAAACTAGCCTTGAAGAAAAAAATAGAAGCCGAAGTATCTTCCAACGAAAAATGGGCTGATTTATTAATTAAAAATCATATTGAAAAAAGAAATATGAAAGAATATTTGACAAATAGAATTGAAACCTTCCATTTTGACATTTTTCAAAATTACTTAAAACAATTTTTCACGAATAATTATGAAATTTTTGGAGAAAAGGGTAAATAGCTTCTACTTCACCTTATCCTTATTATCTTGGACAAAAGCACCCCAGCCGCTGTATTTTGTGCCTGTTACCGCTAATTATTTGTTTTCGTTGCTTTCTTTAAATCTACTAAGAAGTCTTCTCTAAACTGTTTTTCAAGACTAAATTCTTTTACAAAAAGAAAAAATGGTTTCAACTGAAATAGTAATGTATTATAAAATTCTAAATCATTTAAAAACATTGTATAACAAATAACATCATTATTCTTTGCTACAATTAAAGTACTAAAAGTTAATGTATTTATATGAGAGCCCCCCTTTCCACCTAGATATTTATATATATCCTTTTTCTTTTTTGATTTTGTTACAAGATTATGTTTTAACATAGACATATCCTGTTTAATTTTCTCAGCCACCTTCCCTCTAAACTTATTTTTATTGATTTTTTGCATAACATTATGATAATCATACGATGTTGATTTTGGCGTTTTAGAAACAATTAAATCTATATCAAATTCCTTTTCTGTATTTAATAATTTATTCCTTGAAATAGGATCTTTTAATAAAGTAACTATATTTTCTTGAGAATGAATAAAATTGTTATAATTTTCTTGTGACAATTGACTACTATCCATAAAAAATAATGGCGCATTATATATCATTTTATCGTGGAATTTAAGTCCAAGTGAATCTACTCTAGCATTTATCTTATCAATTGTCAACCTATCAATTAGATAATCGGTACAAGCATTAGAACTATATATTATCATACCTTCTACTATATCCTTTAGTGCAATTTGTTTTGTATTTTTCTTTCCTAAGTTCTCTTTCCAAGTATTATGTGCATTTCCATCTGTATCTTCTATGTAGAATAAATCTACATTACTCATTGGGACTATTTCATTTTCATTAATAATTGCATCTTCAATCTGATGAGCATATTCTATCAACACTATTAATTTTCTAGTACTAGCTAAATATCGAACTTTTTCCGAATTGTGGTTGGCAACAATGCTGTCATTGATAGATACTGTTAGTGAAAATTTATCAGGATTGTTTAACAAGTAATTTTTAAAGCCATATAAGGAAGTTTTATAAAAATAAAAAATCCCAATGAGTAATACTAAAGTTAAAATGATTCCCCCAAAAGTATAAAATGCTATTTTCATATTCATTATGTTTTTGTGTTAATTGATTTTTGTATTTCATTTCTACTTCACCTTATCTTTATTATCTTGGACAAAAGCACCCCAGCCGCTGTATTTTTTGCCTATGTCAAGCGTATTACCGCCTTGAAAATGATGACAAACGGCTACGGCGAGGGCATCGGTAGCGTCGAGTGATTTGGGAAGGGTTTTCATATTGCAGAGTTTTTGTAGCATAGAAGCCACTTGCTCTTTGGAGGCATTTCCATTGCCTGTCACAGATTGTTTCACTTTTTTGGGATAATATTCCACTACTGGAAGCCCTTTTGCAAGACACGCTACCATAGCTACCCCTTGTGCGCGCCCTAGCTTGAGCATACTCTGCACATTTTCCCCATAAAAAGGGCATTCTACCGCGCATTCATCGGGTTTGTATTCATCGATTAATGATGAAATTCTTTCAAAAATTTTCTTTAATTTCAATTGATGATTTTCCAATTTATTGAGCCGTACTTCGCCCAAACAAACTAGAGAGAGTTGATTTCCTTTGACCTTCAAAATTCCATAGCCCAAAAAGAGCGTTCCGGGGTCTATCCCCAATATGATTTTTTCGGTCATTTATATAGTTTAGCGAATATTATACCTGAAAAAAGTCCCAAAATTAAGGGCTTTTGGATTGAATTCATTGTTTTCTGCTCCTTTGATATACGTAATAGGCAACATATATCCTGCATTGACTCCCCATACAAAATCTTTGGTTATTTTTACACCTAGATTGAGCATAGGATTGATGGTAATGAATTGATAATTGACAAAAGCATTTTTATCCGTAGGAAAACTCATACCTTTGACATTGTAGATATTATAGCCTGCTCGTACTTCGGGCGCTAAAAATATAGCGGATTTTGACATAAGATCAAATCCAAGATTGATTCCCACTGTGTTCATTTCGGAAGAACTCATTTCTACTACTTGACCTGCCATAAGAGTAGCATCTTCCGACATTAGATGAAACATCGTTTGTCCATAGAATCCAAAAAAGAATTTACCTTTAATTACACGTTGGAGAGAAAGCATCCCAAATACCCCCGAACGATTTGAAGAGGCATCGGCAGATGTAGATACCATTCTTCCATCCAATGCTATAGCCCAGCTGGATTCAATTGCATTGGGATCTGCGGCTTTAGGCTCTTCTTTTGCAGCCGTTGTTTTGGCTCCCGATTTCGATTTAGTTGCAGTTTTAGAAGTAGATTTCTTTGAAGCAGCAGCTTTTGCGGCTTCTTCTTGTTTTTTCTTTTCCTCTGCTACTTTAGAAGCATTGGGTTTATAATATTTTGAATTTGTCTTTGATCTAGAATTTTGAGCATTCATATCTATTACAAAAACAATAAAAAATAAAACAAGAATCCAATTTTTCATATCCTCAATTTAATATTAAAAACACAAAAATAATACATAAAAAAGAAGACAAGGTTTTTTTTAATAAAATTTGGCAAAGAATTAACAAATTTTATCTTATCAAGGTTATCGTTCCTTTTAAGGTCTTAATTTTTTTATTCAAATAATGCGCCTCTAAAGAATATGTATATATACCTGGTGGAGCAAGTTGATTTAAGAAATAACCGTCCCAACCTTCAATAATGGCATTGGAACTATCAAATACTTTCTCACCCCATCGATTGAAAATCTTTAATTTAGCAAATTTTACATTAAGTCCATATACTT
>JBIPPG010000254.1:0-4121 GCA_044368545.1 Chitinophagales bacterium
AAGATTATAAACGGCTAAATATTTAATAATTTCCTTTGGATAGACCGTTCCTATAGCCAAGTGGCGCATTTTTTGTACGATCCATTGCCAAAAATACAATTTTGGAAATGAAAAAACGCGCGGATGAAAACATACAACCACTCTTTTTTTATCATCTATCGATTGGACCAGCGTATCGTCATCCCCAAACCCATATTCTTTATATTTCTCCAAATAAGCTTCATTCCATAGCGATTTTCTAAAAGCCATATTTCTTCCTACAGCCATATATGCCATACCTTTGGTAGCAAATGCTGTATAAAAAAGTGCTACAATAGCTGCATCGAATCGTATCCAGCGATTTGTCCACGAATCTTGCGAAATATAGGGCGAAACGCCCAAAACACAATCCACTTGAGGTGAAAAATGCGATATCATTTGATTGAGCCACAAATCATTTTCGGGATAACAATCGGCATCTATTGTCACTATTTTGTCATATTTAGCAATGGCGATTCCCGCATTCAAAGCTTGTTTTTTATCTTTATATGGATAAATGCCTTCTTCCAAATTGACTAATTTTACGTGTGCATATTCTACTTCTATTCGTTGCAGATACTTTCGCATTTCCTCCGAAATTTCTTTATATACTATAATAATTTCAAAAATAACATCTTCTTGTTTTGCTATTAAAGGAAAATATTTATGAAACTGATTTTCGGCTCCTCGAAGGCAAATAATAACAGATGCTTCGGATAATGAATTACCTATAGGAGTAGGAATTTTGAATTTGAGCAAAGAAAAAAAATGGATATAAAACCATCCAATGACGTATAATATCACAAGGCACAAAAACCCAAAAAACCACTCCATCAATGAAATTATTCGAATTTGAAGGTTTCTATCAAATGCATAATATCTTCATTTACAAATTGAATGACAGGACGCATCGAATCGATATTGGGTGTATTATTAAAATACAGTGCTCCTCTCAAAAATTTATGTTTAGTATCGGTCAATAAAAACTGCATATCCGAAGCCGCATTGCCCCCTACCGAATAGATTAGTCCTTTCAAATTGGGTTTATCGATGATACTATCTTTGATGTAAGTAGCTTTGACAATATGCTTGGAGGTGAGTTTATAATGTTCTTCCATCAATTGGGTTAACGAATCGGAATTGTCAAAATGTTTGTAACTAATGTGCAATTTGCCGTTAAACGAACCAAAAACAATATTCACCCAGCAGCTATCACTTTTCAGTCGTTCGTTTCTAAAATATTCTTTATTTTCAATAATACAATATGTAGGCATTTCAAAAGAATAGTTACACTCCGATTTAAACGATTTGTATGCTTTCTTGGGAAAATAAACTCTTGGGTATGCTTTTTCTTTTGGCAACTGCTGTGTACAGGCAGATAACAATATCAAAAACAATCCAAAAAACAAATAATTCAATTTAATTCTCATCACTTTTTTAGGATTAACATTCTGCTATATTTACCGAAATATTCGTAGCCAGTCCTGCTTCGGAAGTTTCTTTGTATTTTGTATTCATATCCAATGCGGTCTGCCACATCGTTTTAATGACACTATCTAGGCTCACTTTGGCATCTTTTGGATTGCTTTCTAGCGCTATATTTGAGGCGGTAATTGCCTTTATGGCACCCATAGAATTTCGTTCGATACAAGGAATTTGAACCAAACCTCCTACGGGGTCACAAGTCATTCCCAAATGATGTTCCATAGCTATTTCGGCAGCCATCAAAACCTGCTCGGGCGAGCCTCCCGATATTTCTGTCAATCCTGCCGCTGCCATTGCCGAAGATACGCCTATTTCCGCCTGACAACCGCCCATTGCGGCACTAATAGTAGCCGATTTTTTGAATAACGTTCCAATTTCTCCCGCTACCAATATGAATTTTACGATTTCTTTTTCTGTAATTTTGGGCAAAAAGCACACCGCATACATCAAAACCGCTGGTAATACTCCCGCTGCGCCATTGGTAGGAGCTGTTACGATTCTTCCATAAGAGGCATTTTCTTCATTGACCGCTAGCGCAAAACAGCTAATCCATTTATTGACTTTATTAAAATCTTTATCTTGAGTTTGTAGCCATTCAATCCATTCATTTGCCGTTTCAAAAGATTGGTTTTCGGTTAATTTTTCAAAAATATCGTAGGCTCTTCGCTTTACTTTCAAATAACCAGGCAAAATTCCTTCTTTTTTGCAGCCTCTCCAGATAGCATCACGCATTTCATCCCACAATTTGAGGGCTTTTGCTTCAATTTCTGCTTCGGTCATCCAAGACAATTCATTGTCCAATACCAATTCCGAAACAGTTTTATTCATTTTTTCACAATGTGCCAATATTGTTTCGCCATTATGACAAGGGTTTTTGGAAGGCAAACGAGATTGTGCATCTTTTGCAGTTTCTTCAATTACAAATCCTCCTCCAACAGAGAAATACGTTTTTTCGATACGGGTATCATCTTCCAAAATAGCGGTCAATTTCATACCATTAGGATGAAAATCAAGCGCTATATGTCCTTCAAAATGAATATTTTCATACAAAAAGTCAATTTCAGTTCCACCTCCAAATTTTATTTTTTTTGTTTCTAAAATCTGCTGGTAAATGATGCCCAATGCATCGGTATCTTCTACTTTGTAGTCCAATCCTGCCAAACCCAAAACTATAGCAAAATCGGTACCGTGTCCTTTGCCAGTCTTGGCTAGTGAACCATATAAATTGACTTCAAAATTTTTAACAGTTTCAATCTTTCCCATCGACTTCATATAAGCTACAAAAGCCAATGAAGCTTCCCACGGCCCCATCGTATGTGAGCTCGAAGGGCCTATTCCTACTTTAATTATATCAAAAACACTAATTGATTCCACGTATAATATTTTTGACAAATATAGTGTAAAATAAACTTTATTCTTTTAATTAAAATGAATCTGTAATATCTATGAGAAAATTCTATTCCTTCACAAACCTTTTATTTGCAATAATTTCAAAATCTTGTTTTAGAATTTGTATGATATAATTTCCTTTGGACAAATTAGATACATCAATAGATTCTGCCTGTAGTTTATCTTCTTTTATAAATTTTCCATCCAAACTATAAATCCTATATATCGCATTTTTATTATCCTTATTATCAAATTTAAAATTAATAAAGTCCTTACAAGGATTTGGATATATCTGCAAGTCTATTTTTGACCCATAATCTACAATACTTGACCCAGTCAAATCCTTCCCGCCTATTTTTAATGGATTTCCATTCCTATCTACCCAAAGAAGAAATACGTTTGTACCTATAGAATCTATAGCATCAAATGGAATAATAACGCCACCTCTCTTATAATCATATCCCATAAAAATATGTTTTTCAGTTGCTGAAATTGCTACTAATTTATTACTATCTTCTATATATCTTCTTTTCCATTTTACTTTAAAATTTTTATCCAATTTATAAATTACAAAGGAATTATTTCTCGAAAAATTATTATCATAATAAGATAGATAGTATCCGCTATCTATAGGGTCAAAAATATAGTTATTTACCGAATACCCCGACCCCATATAATATCCATAAGGATAATAGCCAGTATCTATTACACCATCGTAATATAATGTATCTTTAAAAAATTTATATTTTTGCAATCCTCGTATTGTATCAAATCCGCCTCCTCTTTTTTTAAGTTCTACATGAGTATAAGAAAAAATATAAGAACTATCTCCTTTGGCTATACTTGATTTCATATCATAAGCGCCTGTAATAGAGTAGTAAGAAAGTGTATCTACAAATTTAATCGTACTAGGCTTAAAAAAATTAAGTTCTTTATCAAAAATATAAATATCATTATAGCGTTTTCCCCCATTGAGTTCGGTACTCAAGCTACCAACAAAAGTGCAAAATGTATCTTTTCCAATCTTAATAGCATTGTAGATAATACGATTATCTTTTATTGAATCTCGTGATACGGTTTTTGAATAAAACCTTTTTTCTCTAAAATTAAAATTCAAATATACAAAGTAGAAAGAATCATATTTTCCCGTAATACTATCGGCATTGTTAGTACCTGTTTGAAAAAATTTATTATCTTCTATTATTGGTATTGTTGGTGTTGCTCCAACA
>JBIPPG010000255.1:0-4117 GCA_044368545.1 Chitinophagales bacterium
TATTGATGTCGCCTTTACATCATCATTATCAAAAAATGGGGATTCCCGAATCTAAAATTGTCATGCGTTTTTGGATTGTAGGGATTTTATTGGCTGTAATTACTGTGGTATTCTTAAAATTGAGATAAGCAAATGGAAAAGAGAATCGTAATTTTAGGAGGAGGCGAAAGCGGTGTTGGCACTGCTATTCTTGCACAAAAGCAAGGGTACAAAGTCTTTTTGTCCGATAAAGGGATGCTGGCAGATAAGTACAAGAATCAGTTGGTGCAATTTGGAATTGATTTTGAGGAAGGAACACATACCGAAGCCGATATTTTGAATGCCGATGAAATTATGAAAAGTCCCGGTATTCCCGATAAGGCAGAAATTATTAAAAAAATCAAAGAAAAGCATATTCCTATTATTTCAGAATTGGAATTTGCCTATCGATATCAAAAAGGAAAAATCATTGGGATTACGGGAAGCAATGGCAAAACCACTACTACCAATTTGATTTATCATATTTTCAAAAATGCGGGGCTCAATGTTGGAATGGCTGGAAATGTAGGCAATAGTTTTGCTTATATGGTTGCGGAAGAGCCAAAAGATATTTACGTATTGGAAATTAGCAGTTTTCAGCTAGACGATATCGAAAAATTTAAGTGCGATGTGGCCATTTTGCTCAATATCACACCCGATCATTTGGATAGATATAATTATGAAATGAAAAATTATGTGTATTCCAAATTTAAAATTACACAAAATCAAACAGAAAATGACATTTTCATTTACTGCAAAGACGATAAAGAAACGGAGGATTTTATGAAAGAAAACTCAAATAAAATTTACTCCGAAAAAATTCCTTTTTCAATACTTGAACCTATTGAAAAAGGGGGCTATTTAAAAGAAGAACAATTAATTATTAATATTTCAGAACCCGAATTTTTTATGCATACTCAAGAAATAACAATTAAAGGCAAACACAATCATTATAATTCACTTGCAGCAGGTATTGCCGCAAAACATTTTGAGATTAGAAATGAAAAATTACGTGATTGTTTTGCAAGTTTTACAGCTATACCGCATAGAATGGAGAATTTCTTGACTATCAATGGCGTGGAGTATATCAATGATAGCAAAGCCACCAATGTCAATTCCACTTGGTATGCTTTGGAGAGTTTACACAAAAAAGCCGTATGGATTGTAGGCGGAGTAGATAAAGGAAATGACTATAGTGTGCTTTTGGACTTGGTGAGAAATAAGGTAAAAGCTATTGTGTGTTTGGGCGAAGACAACTTCAAATTACAACAAACTTTTAGCGGTGTAGTGGATGTGGTCATTAGCACAAATAATATGAAAGATGCGGTTCGTTCGGCTAGCAAATTGGTGTCAAAAGGAGATTGTGTCTTGTTGTCACCTTGTTGCGCTAGTTTTGATTTGTTCAAAAATTATGAGGATAGAGGCGATCAATTTAAAAACTGTGTAAGAGAATTATAATATTATTAAAAATAGGATGGAACAATTTTTGAGTAATTTTAAAGGCGACAAAATAATATGGATGGTAGTTCTGCTACTATCTCTATTTAGTGCTATGGCTGTGTATAGCAGCGTAGAGACACTTGCCTATGCTCAAAAAACATCTGTGGCATCGCACATCATCAAGCATATGATGCTTATAGTTTTCTCGGTTTCTATTATGTGGGTTTTTCATTTATTTCCTTATCAGTATTATGCAGGATTGTATAAATTGTTTATTCCTTTGGCAGCTTTAGGACTTGTTTTTGCTACATTTTTTGGGCATAGAATAAACGAAGCAGGCCGTTGGATAAAAATACCAATTATCAATTTTACTATACAGCCTTCGGATTTTGCAAAAGTCGCTCTTATTATGTTTTTAGCTCGCTATTTGAGCAAATATCAAGATAAATTAGATACCATCAAAGGTCCTTATGGCATCATGTTGTTGGTTACTTTTGGGATGTCGGGCTTGGTTTTTATCGAAAATTTTTCTACTTCGGTTATGTTATTGGTAATGGCTTTTGCGATGATGTTTGTAGGAAGAGTAAAAAACACATTGTATTTTGGCACCTTAGGTGTGGGTGTATTATTTGGGGCATTATTTATTTTTATGGTAATGACCGTTCCTGAAGATTATTTGAAATATGGTCGTTTGAAAACCATCAAATCTAGGGTAGAAGAATTTACTTCAAAAAAAGATAAAAAAGAAGTGCAGTATCAGGTAAAACAAGCTTATATCGCTATTTCCAGAGGTGGAATTTTGCCAAATGGTCCCGGGAATAGTAGACAAAAGAATTTTTTGCCCAATGCGTTTTCGGATTATGTATATGCTATCATCATAGAAGAGTGGGGCTTGCTGGGCGGAGTCGTTTTGATTTTGTTGTATCTAACCTTGTTGTATCGCGTGGTATTAATTGTAATTAAGAGTCCACGAACATTCGGTGCTTTACTCGCATTGGGTTTGGGATTGAGTATTGTTATCCAAGCATTTGTAAATATGAGTGTGAATGTAGGATTATTGCCTTCTACTGGGGTTACTTTGCCATTGGTGAGTATGGGCGGAAGTAGTTTGTTGTTTTTTGGGATTGCATTTGGCATAATTATTAGTGTGAGCCGAAGTGTAGAGTTGGAAGAATTGGGGAAAGCGCCTTCCAAAGAGAATTATATTGATGAATTAACCAGTCAAATGGCTGTATAAATTATAGAATAAGCATGAGTCAGTTGAAAAAGCGAATTTTGATAAGTTGTGGTGGTACAGGAGGACATATCTTCCCTGCTATTGCTATTGCTAGAGCTTTGCAGAAAAAAATCGATGCCGAATTTCTGTTTGTTGGCGCTCAAGGCAAAATGGAAATGGAGAAAGTGCCTGCTGAGGGATTTCCTATCGTTGGGCTTCCAATTGCTGGCTTTCAGCGTTCATTGACTTTTGGAAATATTGTCAAAAATTTGTTGTTGCCATTCAAATTGGTATTTAGTTTTGTCAAAACGTTTTTTGTCATTTTGAAATATAAACCTGCCGTAGCTATTGGGACAGGAGGCTATGCAAGTGGACCTACCTTAAAAATGGCTAATTGGATGGGAATTCCTACCTTTATTCAAGAACAAAATTCATTGCCGGGCTACACCAATAGAATTTTGGGAACACAAGCCAAAGCGGTTTTTGTGTCTTTTGATGGTATGGAATCTTATTTTTCCAATAAAAATGTAATTAATGCAGGGAATGCCATTCGAGAAGATTTTCAAGAAGGGATGATGAGCCGAAGTGAAGCTTTAGCCGTTTTTGGATTTCAAGAAAGCAAAAAAACTATTTTCATTACAGGCGGTAGTTTGGGCGCAAATGCTATCAATAAAGCTATTGAAAAGGATTTGGAATTGTTAATTGAAAAAAACTATCAAATCATTTGGCAATGTGGCAAAGTGTATTTGAATCTATACAAAAAATACGAATCGGAATCTATAAAAGTAGTTGATTTTATTCAAAATATACAAGCAGCTTATGCGGCTGCAGATATTATTGTGTCGCGTTCGGGGGGTGCTATTTTTGAAATGTTTGTTGTGGGCAAACCCTTGATAATTCTTCCTTCGCCTAATGTAGCCGAAGATCATCAAACCAAAAATGCAATGGCATTGCAAGAAAATAATGCAGCTATTATGATAAAAGATATAGATGCCAATGAAAAATTAGTACCTACAATGGTGCAATTGATGGAAGATAAGCCTATGCAGGAAGCGATGACTTTGAGTTTGAAAAAATTGGCAAAACCTCACGCCGCTAGTGAAATAGCAGATTATATAATTAAAACAGTACCAGAATGGAATTAAAAAACATGAACGATTTGAAGCATATTTACTTTTTGGGTATTGGAGGCATAGGAATGAGTGCCTTGGCTAAGTATTTTATCCAATCGGGTAAAACCGTATCGGGATATGATAAGGTTGAAACAGAATTGACGAAAGAATTAGTAGCAATGGGCGCGCAAATTCAGTACGAAGACGTAGCTAGTATGTTTCCAAATGCGGTGGATTTAGTAATTTTTACCCCTGCAATTCCAAAGGATAGTGCCTTGTTGAATCATATTCAGCAAAGTGGAATTCCTATTATGAAGCGTTCGGAAGCATT
>JBIPPG010000256.1:0-4115 GCA_044368545.1 Chitinophagales bacterium
CATTATCCATATCTTTTTCTAATCTAGCTTCAGGATATATGGTATTTCCATAAGAATCGATATAAGAACCTTCTCCATAGACTGCTCTTGAGGACGCTACAACCACTTTTTGAATAGTATGTTTTTGATTTACAATAAAATCTAAAAACAATGAAGTGGCGTTGATGTTTACATCTACATATTTGCTTACTTCATACATAGACTGTCCAGTACCTGTTTCAGCAGCCAGATGCACAACAGCATCACAACCTTCCAAAGCCTTTTTCCAATCATCAATACTTCTTACATCCCCTTTTATAAATTGCACTTTGTCTTTAATAGATAAAAACAATTCTGAATTATTGGGATTTTCACCATGAATTTGTTTAGAAAGGTTATCTAAAACGACTATTTCATACCCCTTAGTCATCAAGCTAATCGATAATCTAGAACCAATAAATCCTGCACCTCCTGTGATTAATACTTTTTTCATTTTTTTATTCTATTTTTCTTTTTTTAATTAATTTAGCTGGGTTTCCTGCAATTACGGAATAATCTTCAAAAGATTTTGTCACAATTGCCCCAGCTCCCACTATACAATATTTCCCTAAAACAACTCCTGGTAATATTTTAGCACCATGTCCGACAAAAGTTCCTTCTCCTATTTTTATCATTCCTGAATCAATCCATGGCTGTGCCATTATTGATTCACCTTCAATAAGTTCTGTACCATGAGACACATTAGACACATATATATAATCACTAAAAACAACATTATCTTCAATTATTATGTTGCTGATTGAATGAATAGAACAATAATGTCCTATATATGTATTATTCCCAATTTTAATTTTTTCATTATTTCCGAATTCAGAAGGTATTGCATACAAAATTGTATGTCGTCCAAAAATATTATTCGAACCTATACTTATCATTTTTTTATTTATAAATCTTGAGCGTAAATCTAAAAAATTGTTACTTCCAAAATTACTGAATGTTGTTTTTTTTAAGACAAATTCAATTCGTTCTATAAAATATATTATTTGGTCAATTATCATACTTCTCCCATTTTTTAGAAATAAAATTATATTTTTTTACAATTTTAGCTGGATTACCCACAATTATAGAATAGTCTGGATATATTCCTTTTCTTATTAAACTATTTGCACCAATAACACAATGCTTTCCTATTTTAACGCCAGGGAGGATTACAACATTATTATAAATTTTACATTGTGAACCAATATACACCTCATCCACTTCTATATCTTGTTTTTCTGGTGCAATATTTATATTTTCGTAAGGATGAGTTATATCTGTAATTGAAACATTTGCAGCTATTGCAGTTTCTTCACCTATAAAAATACTCTTTGCACAAGTTAAATGTATATTTTGTTCTATTGAAACATTATTACCGATAATAATTTTTGGAAAAAAAACAACTTTGTTATATTTAAAAACATTTTGCAAACGGGCATTTTTTAAAATATAAACATTATTGCCAATATAAAGAGATTTCGGAGTTAAAAATATTGGTTTTGCTAATTTAAATTTTTTTCCACATTTTTCTAAAATTATTGAATAAAAAAAACCGCGCAAAGTAATATTAATTCTAAACACTAAATCTAAAAAAATAGAACTAAAATTTTTCATTAACATGTATTTTTTTTTCTACTATATAATAATATGATAAATAAACTGTCATTATTAACTCACTAAAAATTACACCTAAAGCAAATATAAATAAAGTATATTCTTTAAAAAAAACTATAGGAAATAAAACAAATGTTACAACACCCAATATTAAAGACACTAAATATTCGAAATCTAAACGGCGTATAACAACTATAAATGATGCAGGAACCCTAAGTAATAGAATAAATGAAGAAATAGATAACAATAAAATTAATACTTTAATTTGATACATATTTTGTTTAGTAAAAAAAAATATAATATCTTCACTAAACAAAATTAAGCTTAAAAAGAATAATGAATAGACTAATATGATTCTAAAAAAAATTATATTAATAAATTTATAGCCTTCAATTTTATCATTCTTAAAAACATTACTTACTTTTGGTAATGCAGCGCTAAAAAGTGTGCTTATTGAATCTTTAACAATTGTTATTATTTTATCTGCAACACTATAGATACCAGCAGACAAATCACTTATAAAATAACCTACTAAAACCATAGGTATGTATATATATAAACGATTGATTATAAACGATAGTGCAAACTTAAAATCTCTTTTAAGCAAATCAAGTGACTGTTTAAAATTTAATTCTAAAATAATTTTATCTATTAAAATAACATATATCATTGACATAATCATAACTATAAATTCTGATAAACCCCATAAAATTATAATGAAATATAAATCTGAACTACTATGAATAAAAATATACACAAAGAAAAAGTATAATATTTTTGAAATTACACTAAAAAAAGTTATTAAATACATTTTTTCAATAGAAATAAAATACCATATAGGTTGGTAGGTCCTTGAAATGACATATCCAATAGTCAATAATATATATAATTTTATAACATCATACTTATCAACAAAAAATATCAAAATAAGATAAAATAATAAAACTAAACAAAATAAGAATGTTTTAGCAAAAACTACACTAGAAAACAATTTTGATATTTTGGATTGATCATTTTTAAACTCTACAATATCATTAACACAAGTAATGTTGAATGAATACTCTGTTATCGACTCAAAAAAGTACCCAAAAGCCATACAAATTGACAAAGTACCATATGACTCTAAACCAATCCTACTGATTAACAAAGGAGTAATTAATGTAAATAAAATTAAACCAAATCCTTTTGATAAAGTTAAATAAAAAAAATTTAATAGTATTTTCACTTTCTATTTAAATATGTGTTCAACTAAATTACCAATATACGGCAAAAATACACTATTCTCTTTATTCTGCTTTATTTTTTTATTTTCTCTTATCTTTGCACCAATGACAGCAATTCTATTTTTTATTTTCAGTTTTGTAGTGGCGTATTTTTTTATTCCACAGATTATTGCATTTGCCAATAAAAAAAATCTAGTAGATGTGCCCGACCACCGCAAAGTTCACAAAGGTGTCATCCCCGCACTAGGAGGGGTAGCGGTTTTTCTTTGTTTTCTTAGTACTATTATATGGGGCTTCAATATGATTGAATCTCGAATGTGGTATATGATTCTGGGTAGTGCGATGATAGTTATTACAGGAATTGTGGATGACATCAAACCTCAAAAAGCCTTATTAAAACTAGGTATACAAATTGCCGCTTCATTTATAGTAGTTTATTGGGGATTGTATCGTATCGATTCATTGATGGGAACGTTTGGAATTTATAATATTGCACCTTGGCTTGCGATTTTGATTTCTACTTTTGTGGTTATTACTTTTATTAATGCCCTGAACCTAATAGATGGCATCAATGGATTGGCTGCTTCACTCGGTATTTTGTATTTTACATTTTTTGCAGGTTATTTTTACATAAATGAAATGCCTTTTTATGTATTAATTTCTGTTTCATTTATTGGTAGCTTGATAGCATTTCTTAGATACAATCTTTTTGTTCCAAGAATCTTTTTGGGCGACACAGGTTCTACGCTTATTGGTTTTATATCGGCATTATTTTTAATTGAATTTTGGCATAAAAACAGTACAGCTTCTTCTTCATTTTCTTGCCCCTACAGTCTAATGGCTAGTTTGTTTATTCTTCCTTTATTCGATACGTTTCGTGTGGCGTTTTTAAGGATTTTAAAACAAAAATCCCCTTTCTCTCCCGATAAGACACACATTCATCATCTTTTTTTGCGTTTAAATCTCAAACATTACGCCATTACAGGGATCTTAATTTTATTTAATATTATCATTTTTGGAAGTGCATTTCTTTCTCAATTTTTGGGGGATACGCTTCAGATTACCCTATTAATGGGGATTATTGTTTTTGGATTTTTCATACTCGAATTTCTGCTCAATAAAAAAATTAGATTGCGAAAAGAAGAAAATTTGACACCTGCATTTTTCAAAACATTTACTGCCAATTATTGGTATATATTCTTCTCTATCATTGTTTTTTCATTGCCATTTTACCGATGGGCTACGAGTATTCCCATTTTT
>JBIPPG010000257.1:0-4109 GCA_044368545.1 Chitinophagales bacterium
GCGCTAAAATCTCTAACTTAATTACGTTTTTTATTTCTAAAAAAGAGGCTTGATTAAGTATTACAATGCAAAGATAATACAAAAAATGAAAATGAAAATAACTAAATTATGGATTTGAAAGATTTGGAGCGTTTTTTTTCGACACAACGATTAGAACGTTTTTTAAAAGCTACAAAGTATTCTGATATTCATACACAAATTCTGTTTGATGCGAATATAAGAATTTCACAATCATTTTACCCGTTATTACATTTATTTGAAGTCATTTTTCGTAATGTTTGTTATGAAAATGTATCGAAATACTTTAGGGATAATGATTGGATTATAAATCAAAAAGACGGATTTATGAACCATTACTCTTTAGCCCAATCAAATTTCTTTCTTAGGAATTGTATAATAAAAGCCGAAAATATACAGAGAAATATGAAACCTAAAATTTCATCAGGTAAAATTATATCCGAACAACCATTTGGTTTTTGGACAAGCTTATTTGAAATATATCATTACAAATTGATTGGCGGTTCGGTAATAAAAGCATTCCCATTTAAACCTAAAGAAATTGATAGGAAAATATTAAACTCAAAATTAAAAAGTGTTAGAAATTTTAGAAATCGAGTTTATCACAACGAACCCATATGTTTTGATAAACAAGACGTTAGTATCACTCTTTGTTTAAATACTTATCTTGACATATTGGAGTTAATACAATGGATTGACCCAAATTTAATAAATTATTTAGAAAAATTTGATACAATAAAAGACGAAATTAAAAAATTAGAACTTTTAATTAACAGTATAAAATCTTAGACTAAATAAAATGTAAAATAAAAACAAAATAACGTTTTATAATAAAAAAAAAAAATTGAACCCAAAGTCTACGAGTATGGTTTTTTGAAGGGGTAGGAAAATTATAATACATATTTAAAAAATATTTTATTTTTACACCTTAAAAACAAAATTTATGAAACAAATAACATTATCCTTTATTTTAATTTTAGGTTTCTTTTCATTAAAAAGCCAAGAAGTTAGTCCCTACAAATTATCATTTTCTACCTCATCGTTAAACGATAAAAAAAATATAACTTTTAATGGTAAAGCATCAAGAATAGAGGTGACAATAAAATGTAATGAGAATACCGAGCCTCCTTATGAATGCTATACAATTGTTAAATTTTCAGATAATTCAATTCCAAACTTAAAAGTTAATGGAAATGGGTATGCTTTTGCAGTAGCTGATCTTAACAAAGATGGAATAGATGAATTTGTAGTATTATCAAAAGACGGTGGAAATTGGAGAAATGTATCGGTCTATGGATATGAAGAAGCATCGATGACTTCAAATCCATTTTGGTATGAGCCATTTAGTTCTTTTATGTGGTATTCAGGATTTGAAGGAGATAATATGTGCGATGCTAAAATTTATTTCAACAAAAAAGAAAATAAAATTAAAATTTTAACAACCAATGCCGCAGAAGAAAATTTCAAGTGTAATGAAGAAATTACAAGTAATTGGTCAATAAAACCTATCAAAAATGAAGAAGAAAAAAACACATCTGAACCTTTTGCATTTGTAGAACAAATGCCAGAATTCATAGGCGGAGAAGATGCTTTTATTAAATATCTTCAGGAAAATATAAAATATCCCGAATATGCAAAAGAAAATAAAATTAGTGGTACCGTTCAAGTAGAATTTATTGTTAATGAAGATGGCTCAATTAGTAATACAAAAATTGTAAAAGGTATAAAAGGTGGATGCGATGAAGAGGCTTTAAGAGTTGTAAAAAAAATGCCAAAATGGAAACCTGGTAAACAAAACGGAAAATTTGTAAGAGTCTATTATACTGTTCCAATTACCTTTAGATATCAATAATCCCAATTGTTGGAAACAACTTAGAGTTTAATAGTGAAAAACCTTCGCCAAAAAAATTGAACCTAAAGTCTACGAATATGTTTTTTTGAAGGGGTAGAAAATGTAATGCAGATCTCAGCCTTCCAGAAAATTTTCCAACCCTAACTTTTCAGAAATATTCAAACATTATTGAAAATTTATCTGGAATCTCATTAAAAATACACTAGAGATTCCGAATATTTTTTTTCAGGTTATTAGCTTATCAAAAAAATTGCGGAATGACGGTCAGCAGTATTCTCTCGTTCCCGTATTCCCGTATAGGACTGGACAGGCGCAAGCTCTCGGGACTTTCAGCATCTCGGAAAATTTTTCCTTACAAGCTAGTCAACTTTGAAAAATTTATCCGTGATCTCTTTTATATACTTGACAAATTAGATTCCGCATATTTTTTTCAGAAACACTAGAAAATCATACAACACAAGTTTGAATTCTATGATTTCTCGTCAAAAAATTATCTGGAATCTATAAAAATTTGGATTAAATTTGTCTCTATTTTTACACTTGCTACGTCAAAACTTTAAAAAAATATGCAGTATATACAAGAAATCAAACAAATCCTGTCTCAAGCAAGACAAAAAACCTATCAAGCCATCAATACCGCTATGGTAGAAGCTTATTGGAAAATAGGTGAACGAATTGTTTTGGAAGAACAAAATGGTGTCGATAGGGCAGCTTATGGAAAAGAAATTATCAAAAATATTTCCAAAGAATTATCTCAAGAATTTGGAAGAGGATTTTCAGAAAGAAATATCTATTATTTTAAACAATTTTACCTCACTTTTTCTAATCTAGAGATTCTGCAGACAGTGTCTGCAAAATTAAGTTGGTCTCATTTTCAAGCAATTCTAAAAGTTTCAAACCCAGAAGCTCGTCAATATTACCTTACAGAAGCGATGGAGCAAGGATGGTCTGTAAGAGCATTAGACAGAAACATTTCTACTCTGTACTACCAACGCATACTTTCTTCTCAAAACAAAGATTTGGTGAAAAATGAAATGATCCAAAAAACGGAATCATCTAACAGCCAAAATCCTTTGGACTTTATAAAAAATCCAGCGGTTTTGGAATTTCTAAATTTGCCTACAAGCTATAGCTATTCGGAAGCCGAACTAGAAAAAGCATTGATTGATAATTTGCAAAAATTTATTCTAGAACTTGGCAAAGGCTTTGCTTTTGTAGCTAGGCAAGAACATATTCAAACAGAAACAAAAGATTTTTATATCGATTTGGTTTTTTACAACTATTTCTTGAAATGTTTTGTCATCGTAGAACTCAAAACGCATGCCATTACACACCAAGATATTGGACAACTAGATATGTATGTAAGAATGTATGACGACCTCAAAAAACCAAAAGAAGACAATCCCACCATTGGAATTTTGCTCTGTACCGAAACCGATAAAACCGTAGCCAAATATTCGGTCTTGTCGGACAACAAAAACCTTTTTGCATCAAAATATTTGGACTATTTACCTACTGAAGCAGAATTAATAGAACAAATTGAACATCAAAAAGCCTTGTTAAGCCTGAAAAATAAAGAATGATCGATTCTAAAGAATATAAATCACTATGATTTTTTAATGCGGTAGCAATGAGTTTAATTGATCCAAATAAAATGAAAACAGTAAATTAGAATGAAAAACGAAACAAATTCCCGATTCTTGGTTGGGAATTTATGTCCCCAATATTATAAAATTCCCACATAGTATATTAAATTTGCTAATTAATGTAAAAATATAGAATTAAGCACCTATAAAATATGAAAAAAGACAGTCCCAATAATCTATAATAAATTCATAAAGAATTACTTACAACTGTTAATAATACTTAATTTTATTAAGATAAATCAAATACTATATAAATTAATTTTACTTTTGTTCAACTATAAAAAGTAAAAAAGTGGAGTTCAGACACCACTTAAAACAACGGGGCGTCTCCGAAAAGCCATACGAGTAGGAAAATTTAAAAAAATGAAAAAAATGAAAAAAAATTTAGCAGAATTTATCGGGACATTTTGGCTCGTATTAGGTGGATGTGGGAGCGCAGTGCTAGCCGCTAGTTATCCAAATGTAGGAATTGGCTTATTGGGCGTATCGTTAGCTTTTGGTTTATCGGTATTGACCATTGCGTACTCTTTTGGACACGTTTCTGGCGCTCATTTAAATCCAGCAGTTACTATTGGATTATGGGCAGGTGGACG
>JBIPPG010000258.1:0-4107 GCA_044368545.1 Chitinophagales bacterium
CCATAAAATAGAAATTTTTGTATTTATCTACCAAAAATTCTATCGTTCCCATACCTTCATACTTGATGAAAGCTGCCGCTTTTTTGGCTGCATCACCCATTTTTTTTCTCAATTCGGTATCCAAAAATGGAGAAGGACATTCTTCTACTAATTTTTGATGACGACGCTGAATAGAACAATCTCTTTCAGACAGATGCGTTACATTTCCGTATTGATCACCTGCTACTTGAATTTCAATATGTCTTGGCTCTTCTACAAATTTTTCGATATAGCATCCACCATTTCCAAAAGCAGCTAGTGCTTCCATAGTAGCATTATCAAAGTTTTTTTCAAATTCTTCTTCATTCCAAACCACACGCATTCCTTTTCCGCCACCACCCGCAGTGGCTTTGATGATTACAGGATAACCCACTTCTTTGGCTACTTCTTTTCCTTGCTCCAAATTTTCAATCAATCCATCAGAACCTGGTACAACAGGAACACCTGCTCTAATCATAGTTTCTTTTGCCGTGATTTTATCGCCCATCAAATTCATTTGCTCGGGAGTGGGGCCTATAAATTTTACTTTATATTGTGCACAGATTTCAGCAAATTTGCTATTCTCTGCCAAAAATCCATACCCTGGATGCACCGCATCGGCTCCTGTAAGCTCAATAGCCGAAATGATATTAGGAATATTCAAATACGATTTGCTACTTTCGGGAGGGCCAATACATACCGCTTCATCTGCAAATTTTACGTGCAAACTGTCTTTATCAGCACTAGAATAAACCGCTACGGTTTTGATTCCCATTTCACGAGCGGTTCTAATGACACGCAAAGCAATCTCTCCTCTATTGGCAATTAATATTTTTTTAAACATTTTATTTACTTAAAAAGTTATCAAAAAGAATTGTGGAAATAGTCAAATTTCCAAAATCCATCTACAAAAAAATAATTTATTAAGGCTCTATTATAAATAAAGGTTGATCGTACTCTACTGGAGTTGCATCATTTACCAATACTTTCACAACCGTTCCCGATACTTCACTTTCTATTTCATTGAACAATTTCATAGCTTCAATGATACAAATAGGAGAACCTGCTTCAATTTTATCACCCACTTTTACAAATGGTTCTTTATCAGGGCCACTAGAACGATAAAAAGTACCAATCATTGGCGCTTTGATAGTAATTTGAGTTGCAGAAGACTCTGATTTTGCTTCACCTTTATCTGCTTTTGCATCTGCTACAGGCGCTTGTGCTACTGGAGCTGGAGTTTGCATAATAGGTGCTGTAGAAAAAGTAGGAGAATAAGCCGCTGGTGCTACTTTCACACATCCTTCAATACTTTTCATTTTGATTTTAAACGCATCTTGCTCAATATTCAACTCACCAATTCCCGATTTGCTAAAAATTCTTATAAGTTCTTGTATTTCTTTAAATGTCATATCAATAGTTTTTTAGTTTAATTAATTATGATTATTGTTTAACTCTTTCCATATAAGAGCAAGTTTCTGTATTTATTTTTACCATATCATTTTCATTTACAAACAATGGTACTTGAATAGTAGCGCCTGTTTCTAATGTAGCTGATTTAGTAGCGTTAGTAGCTGTATTTCCCGCTACGGCTGGCTCTGCATAGGTTACTTTTAGGGTAACACTAGATGGCAAATCTACGGTAAGTGTAGCTTCTGTTTCTGCGTGTAGTAGCATTTCTACATCTTGACCTTCTTTCAATAATTGAGGATATGAAATCATATCTTTGTCAATGGATACTTGTTCAAAAGACTCATTGTTCATAAAATGATAACCCGTCTCATCATTATACAAATATTGGAATTTTCTACGCTCCACTCTTGCTGTTTCAATATTATGTCCTGCAGGAATGTTTTGTTCTACTACTTTACCATTTTTGATATTCTTCATTTTTGTTCTTACAAATGCAGAACCTTTACCTGGTTTAACGTGCAGAAACTCAACGACTACCCACAAATCACCATTTTGAACGATACACAATCCTTTTCTAATTTCGGAAGTACTTGCCATATTATTTTATTATTAATTTTTCTATTTTTGAAATGCAAATATAAACTTTTTTTTTAATTTGGATAAGGTCCTTTGTATCGAACGCAAACAGAACCTGAATAATTGCAGGTTTTATGAAAATTAAGTTTATGATTTTTTTTCGACTTTGAAATTTTTGAAACTTGGAATTGGTAATACGGTTGATTAAAAACTTTATCAAAACATTTTCGGTCAATCGTATCGGTAATATCTGTAGCTATTTTATATTTTTCGATAGTACTTTCATAGACACTTTTATCTTTATTCCAAGCTTCTACTATCTGATAATTACCCTCTGGCAATGAACATTTTATCTCTCCATTTTCATTAGACTCAAAGGAATCAATTATTGGCAAATCGATAAGCAATTTTCCTTTACTATTTTTCTTTATATAAATCCATTTATTAGGAAAAGGTTTTGGCGAGCTAAACTCTTTCATCATTTCGTCCGAAGGACGCATTCCTCCGCACCAATTCATAGTTTGGGTAATTTGGAATGTAATATTATATTTCTTTGAAGGTACTTTTTTGCTTGTTTGAGCTTGTAACAAAATGGGTAATAAACACAAAAAAAGTACCTTTTTCATCTGTATAATTTAATTATTTAATTTTTAAATTCCCCATTTTACATATACGGCACCCCACGTATATCCTGCTCCAAATGAACAAAGTATCAAGTTATCTCCTTTCTTCAATTTCTTTTCATAATCCCAAAGACAAAGAGGTATTGTCGCATTGGTAGTATTTCCATAATTCTGTATATTCAGCATTACTTTTTCTTCGCTTAACCCTGCTCTATCCGCAGTAGCATCAATAATTCGCTTATTGGCTTGGTGTGGCACCAACCAATGTAAGTTTTCTGAAGTAATATTATTTCGAACCATTACTTCTTCTACTACATCGGCCATACCTTTTACAGCTCTTACAAATACTTTTTTTCCATCCTGAAACACATATTGTTCATTCAAATCTATCGTTTCTTGTGTCAATGGATATTCCGAACGTCCTCTTTTTACATTGAGAAATTCTGCGCCACTTCCATCGCTATAGCATTGCGTATCCATTATTCCAAATTCTTTATCTTCGGTAGGTTCAAGCATCAAAGCACCGGCGCCATCACCAAACAAAATACAAGTATTTCTATCTTGATAATTGAGAATACTCGACATTTTATCGGCACCTACAAGGATTACTTTTTTATACTTTCCGCTCGAAATCATACTAGATGCCATTTCTAGCCCATAAATGTAACCACTGCATGCTGCCTGAAAATCGAATCCCCAAGCATTGGTCATCCCCATTTTGTGTGCTACAATATTGGCGGTAGATGGCACCGTCCAATCCGGAGTAACCGTAGCAACAATTAATAAATCAATTTCTTCGGGTTTGGTATTGGTTTTTGCCAAAAGATCTTCTATGGCTTTTATTATCATTACAGAAGTGCCTCCTTCTTTCAATATTCTACGCTCTTTGATGCCTGTTCGCACCGTTATCCATTCATCATTGGTATCTACCATAGTAGATAACTCATCATTTGTCAATACATAATCAGGCACATAACCTCCTACACCTGTAATTTTTGTTCTATACATTACTAAAAAAAAATGGTTTGTTTTTTTGCAAAGATATAAGATAAATAAAAAATGAATAATTTTTTATAAAAGTTTAACTGAAAAAATCTTGAAAAAATTACACTAACAATTTAAAAAAGAGTATTTATATTTGCGAAAAATCCAATTTATTGTGAGTCAAATTCAATTTAACAAGCCAAGTTTTGAAGAAATAAAATCTAAGATTCAACAAGAGCTGAAAGATAAATCTTTTGAAGAAAAAATCATTAATCCTTCAGAAGGTATTGAGATAATGCCTATTTATACAAATGAGACTACTGCACAAACTATTCAAGTGAATCCTTATCTTGAAAATCGAGTGTATTGGCAAAATGTTGGCATTGGCAATGATTTCAAAAACTCAAACGATACACTCTTAAACGCGCTTGAAAATGGGGCTAGTGGTTTGATCTTGGATTTTGAAAATATCATAACTATTCAAAGAGAAGTA
>JBIPPG010000259.1:0-4099 GCA_044368545.1 Chitinophagales bacterium
ATTCTGTTTTTTATAAAGATGGACTCTATTATGTCAATACATTGACAGACGGGGTTTATATCTTGCGTGAAAAAGGAAAAAATATCAGTATAGACCAATTACAGATTTCGGGTATTGAAGTAGATACCAGCAATCAAATAATATTAGGAATAAAAGAGGATTATCCCAAATATTATAATCATTTTGGGAAATCGTTAAATAAGAGAATAAATGGCACAAATAACTGTAAACCTTTACTTGTGGATAATAGTTTAGCATGGGTAGATAGAACAACTATTGTACATAAACAAAAGAAATATAATATATTAGGTTTAATTAAAACAACTAGAGCATATAATAAAGATACCATTTTAGTAGGTACACGAAGTTTTGCCATCTTATATGACCTTAAAACGGGAAAGAAAGTTAAGGATCTACTGGATAAATGGACAGTTGGATTTTGTGTAACACAAAAAAAAGATATATATATCGCATCTCCTTCGGGACTTTTTCGTTATGGAAGAGATGGCAAGGTGAAAAAAATTAAGTTTACGAATATCGAAGATCTAAAGGTGAATTCAGTAGCTGAAGATTTGCAGGGAAATATATGGATCAATACAGCAGGATTAGGAATATACGTATATAACCCAGGTACAAAAAAAATACAAAATTTACAAACCAAAGATGGTCTATTGAGCGATAATAATAACAATATTATAATTGACAAAAAAAATAGAAAATGGATTTTGAGTAATTTTGGTGTTCTGGTTATTGATGGAAATCGATTTTTTAAGATTAATAAAAGCGAAGGCTTAATGTCTAATGAAATTATAGATTTGAAAGTAGTAAATGATACGGCGTGGATAGCAAGCAATATGGGCTTGAATAAATATGTATATGTCAATAATAATAATAAAATTTGGATCCCACTCAATATTAATGAAATTAAAATTAATAATCAATTGGTGGATTCAATGCCCAAACGATTGACTCCGATACAAAACAAAATTCAATTTGATTTTATTGGTGTTTTTATTGCCGCCGCTGAAGAAATTAAGTATAATTATAGACTTTCCTACGATAATACTAAAGGAGAATGGCAAAAAACAGATCAAAATCAATTAGTTTTTGAAAATCTACAACATGGACATTATGAACTAGAAATAGAAGCCTATCACGCCAATTATCCAAATATTCGTTCAAAAATATTAAAAATTCCATTCGTTATTAATCCACATTTTTATCAAACATTCGTGTTTTGGCTTGTAATATTCTTATTGTTACTATTAATTTCAAGCTATTTTATATACAAAATAATCAAACAGCGCAAACAACGGGAATTGGAAAAAGCCGAACTACTAGCCAAAGTAAATGAATCGAATCTTAAAAGTCTACAAGGACAAATGAATCCTCATTTTGTTTTTAATTCCTTGAGTACCTTACAAAATTTGGTATTGAACCAAAAAGATGCTGAAGTGTTGGAATATATCTCAGAGTTTAGCAAGCTGATGCGTACTATGCTCGATAATTCCAGAAATGATATAATTTCGCTCATTGACGAAATTGAATTTTTGAAAAATTACATTGATTTGGAACACATTCGTTATAAAAATGGATTTGATGTAATATGGACAAACCTACTTTCGGAAGATGATTTTGAGGATATATACATTCCTACAATGCTGATACAACCTTTGATAGAAAATGCTATAAAACACGGAGTTTCAAATTTAAATGAAAGACGAGGTATTATCGAAATTTCATTAAAATTGATTAATGATAGCTTGCTAGAAATTAAAGTAAGTGATAATGGAAACAATATGGTGAAAAAAGGCGCCAAACATACCTCTACCGCAATAAAAGTGATAAAAGAACGACTAGAATTGTATCAAAAGAATAACCAAAAAGGTACTTTTGAATTGATCATTCAACCTGAAGGGGCATCTTCAATTATGGTGATTCCGGTATAGAAAGCAGTAATGAAAGTTTATTTCTTGAATCGAATCAATAAAAAATAGCTCATTCCAATGATTGAAAGACTACTACAAGTCATCAAAATAGCAGCAATAAGTGGTGATAAAATGCCTTGCACCGAAAAGTACAATCCAATAATATTAAATAAAAATGAAAATATAAAACAATAAATAATGACTCGTTGACTGTGTTTTATCATTTCTAGCAGTTCAAAAAAATGCGCTAATTTATCTGCACTAAGAATGATATCTGCCGAAGGTGTGAAATTATTATTTTTTTCGGTTAAAGCTACTCCAATGTTACTTTGTTTGAGTGCCATAGCATCGTTAAGTCCATCCCCAATCATACAAACTTTGGTGCCATTGGCTTGCAATTTTTTGATATAGGTGAGTTTTTCGTCTGGTTTTTGATTAAAAAATAATTGAGAAGGTGCAAAGAATTTTTCCATAATAGGTCTTTCATCTTCATTATCGCCCGATATGAGAGAAATAGAATATTTTTTTTTAATTTTTTCTAAAAAATCAAAAATCCTAAATCTGTACTTTTTTTCTATTTTGAATACGCCTTTATATTCGTTATCAATTTTGATATAAAGTAATCCATTTTTTCGAGATTCATTTAATGCTAAGAAGTCCGCATTCCCAATTTTAATTTCTTTATTTTCAATTATTCCTTCAATACCTTTTCCTGCGTGCTCAAGAAAATTTTCAACTTTTAACGTAGTACTTTTGAATTGATAAAAATCTAAAACAGCTTTACATAGCGGATGCTTTGAATGATAGAGTAGGTTAAGAATTTGGTTCAATTCTCTTTCGGATACTTCATTACCTTCAAAAGAAATTTTAGAATCATCGTTTTGTGTCAATGTTCCTGTTTTGTCAAATACAATATGATCTATTTTAACGATATCGGCTATAATATCTACATTTTTTAGATACATATTTTGAGCCGAAAGCATTCGTATCAAATGGCCATTGGTAAAACTTTTTGCTAATAAAAGGGCACAAGGGCAAGCAATGATTAGAACGGTCGTAAATGCATTCCACATTAAGTCATTTCTCCCTTGTGAATACCAATATACACCAGCTGTTGCACCAATTATCAATACAATTATTGTGAAGTATTTGGCAATAATATCTTCGCGTGTTTCTACCAATTTATTGTTCTATTTTAATCAAAACGGAAATTAAACGTAGTCATAAAATGATTTAAGACATTGTTTGATTTTAGAGCATAATTAAGTCCAGCACCATCTGTATAGAATGAATTGAATTCAGAAAATTGTGTATTCATAAAAGCAAAATCAAGTGCAAAACGCTTTCCTTTGTAGCCTATTCCAGCTGTAATGGTTTTAGTTTCTAAGCTAGCATTTTCTACAACAGCATCCGATACATACGATGCCGTTCTATGATTATATCCCAGTCTTAATCTTAAAGTCTCATAAGCAAATTCTCCCCCAACCTTTAATGTATGTGTTCCTTGTAAATCGGTCTTAAAAATATTATTTATATAGTTTGTAGTTAGTGGATCGGTTTTAAAATCTACTCTAGTTGTTGCCATTGAATTATATTCATATTCAACACCAACAAAACCATATTTTCCAATTATGCTACTAAGTCCAACTCCCGCTTTTAAAGGAGAAATCATTACATATTCAAAATCTGATGCAGGAATTGTTGCTGAATTATTACTTGAATTTGTAAAATTAGCAATATGTGTAATAGTATAATTTTCCGTTAAATTATAAAAGGTTGGAGTATGAAAAAATCCTGAAACTCTTGCAAATTTATTCAATTTGACCAATCCTCCAATTTTAAGATTAACTCCAGCCCCAGAGAATTTTGCTGTTTCGTTAAATTGATGTGAAAGAAAATTACCATAGAATCCATTGACTTTATTATTGGTATTTCCAATGGCTTCTTCTCGGAAGAAAGTATTAAGCTCCATATTTAAAATTGGTATTCCCAAAGAAACACCTACATAGCCTTTGTCTTTTATACTTCCAGCCCAAGCAAAAGATAGCTCATTGATTCCACCTTTTATATCTTTAAAGCCCGATTGCATTACATTTCCATTTGCAAAGTCTTCCATCTTGTTCCCGTTTTTAGCAAACAAAACCCCCGTACCATAAGCGGCATATTCTCTA
>JBIPPG010000260.1:0-4097 GCA_044368545.1 Chitinophagales bacterium
AATATTTGTAATTGAAGAACTTAACGAATCTTTTATAGGAGAGCTATTAAGATTATTAGCAATAAAAGTTTTCATTGCAGCAGTATCTGCTTCTATTTTCATATCTTTTAATACAGCTCCTGTACCTCCAGTAACTTTAATCAATTCACCTTGAGTAGCATCTTTACCCGTTACAGCTCCATTATTTATTTCTTTGATTACACTATCTTTCAAGCTTTTGATAATTGTAGTATCTGTGCTTACAAATTTTGAAATACTATCAGAAAGTGGTTTATCATTAACCCAAGAAGCTATACTATCTTTCAAGTTTTTAGCATTAATATCAATATTTACATCTTTAAGCAAAGAACCTGTTGGCGTTCCAGTAAGATTTACTAGCGTACCACTTGTCATACTTTTTCCAGCTACCGCACCATTATTGATTTCTTTAACGATACTATCTTTAAGGCTTTTAATAATTGTAGTATCGCTGCTTACAAATTTTGAAATACTATCAGAAAGTGGCTTATCGTTAACCCAAGTAGCCATACTATCTTTCAAATTTTTTGCATTAATATCAATATTTACATCTTTTAATAATGACCCCGTAGGAGTGCCTGTAAGATTTACTAGCGTACCACTTGTCATATTTTTTCCTGTTACGCCATTATTGTTAATGATATTTGTAATCGAAGAACTCAATGAATCTTTTAAAGGGGATTTGCTAATATTATTAGAAATAAAAGATAACATTTTTGCACTGTCTACCGCTACAGTCATTGATTTCAAAACAGCTCCTGTACCACCTGTAATTTTTATCATATCACTTCCTACTGCATCATTTCCTGAGATATTATTATTTTTAATAATTGTAGAAATAGAATCTTTTACTATTTGAATGATATTGTCTTTGATGGGCGCTCTTCCAATAACTTTTGCCAAAGAATCAATCATTGGTGATTCACCAAGCATTTTAGCTATTTCACTACTATCAATTCTTAAACTCGTAGCTTTCAACACAGCTCCTGTACCATCCATTACGATAATACCTCTTCCATTTGTCAAATTTTTTGCTGAAACATTAGAGGAACAAAGACTTTTCCACGTTGTAGATGTTCTCTGATAAATACAACTATCGTTAGTATTGTAGACCAACATACCTTCATTTGCTTGAATTGCATTCATTTGAGCTGTTGTAACTCTCGTAATAACCAAAGCTTTTGAATCGTGTTCCAATTCCAACAAGGCACCTGGCAACATTACTTTTGGATTATTACCAATTTTCACTTGCGAGAAAAGGCTTGAAAATCCTAGTAAACTAATAAAAAGTAATAATTTAAAGCTATTCGTAATTAATTTCATGATTTATAAAATTGTAATTTTTTTTAAATTACAATTTACATATCAATTACTATGCCAAAATTGCATTTTTTAAAATACAATTTCAGGAATATCTCCCTGAACTTCCATTCTTCCTTCGGTACTTTGTTTTATAAAATCTACACTTACTCCTGGTGCTCTTTCCAATAATACAAATCCGGCGTCTGTTATTTCCAATACAGCCAAATCGGATACAATTTTTCGGACACAACGAATTCCTGTCAAAGGCAACGAACATTGTGTTAACAATTTAGATTTGCCATCTTTGCTACAATGTTGCATTGCTACTATAATATTTTTGGCACTTGCTACCAAATCCATAGCACCACCCATTCCCTTAACCATTTTTCCAGGAATCTTCCAATTGGCTATATCTCCCGTTTCTGAAACTTCCATAGCTCCCAGAACCGTTAAATCTACTTTTTGTGAACGAATCATTCCAAAACTGGTAGCACTATCAAATATTGAAGAGCCTGGCAATGTAGTAATTGTCTGCTTTCCAGCATTGATCAAATCAGCGTCTTCTTCTCCTTCAAAAGGAAAAGGTCCCATTCCAAGCAATCCATTTTCACTTTGAAAAACCACTTCTATATCTTGTGGAATATAATTGGCTACTAAAGTAGGAATTCCAATTCCTAAATTCACATACATTCCATCTCTCAATTCTTTTGCTATTCTTTGAGCAATTTGTTCTTTACTAAGCATAATTCGATTTATTATTGTATTGCAAAATTAATTAAAAATCCTAATAACAATAAAATTAGTATAATATTATTGATTTTCTTTGATTTAACGGTTATAACGATTGAGGATAAATAGACACCACCAAAATAGGACAAATTTAAAAAATCATTTTGTCCATCTAGCAATCTAATAATTGCTATAAAAATGGAAGAAACAAACATAATGAGAAAGAAAAAATACAATTTTCGATTGGAAATATTCAACACATTTACTTTGGGTGAAAATGATAACCACTCTATTAAGATAATGACGCAAAACAAAATTGCACCCCAGCTATTTACAATTTTGATTTTCCCTATATGAAAAAAACTGAAATTGGTTATATATTCAAGTTTATTGCTTAAATACAAATAACTGAATAACAAAAAGATAATGGTACCTAATCCTATGAAAAAAGCTAATAAATCCTTAACACCTCTCGTTTGAAAACGATAGATAATTATAAGGTAAAATATTAAATATACAATATAGTGAAATTGTAATAAAATTAAAAAACCCAGCACAAAACCCGTTGCAAAAAAATAATCAACCGATTTTTTTTCTTTTAATAATAAGGAAATAAAATGAGTAGAAAGCACTAAAAATATCAACTGAAAAAACATTTCGATATTTAATTGCATTTTCAACGCAAAACTAACGTGGATTAAATAAATAATTGAAGGAACAAAGCTAAAAATATTAGATATTTTTACATCGGCAAGCAAATAGGCTAAATAAAAAGCTACGAAAATATTTAAAATATAAAATAATACTCGAAACTTAAATAGGGTAAGCCCCCACTCTTCAACAAAAAAATTGAGTAGCGGCACCTTTGAATTTATGACTATTTGGCTATCGGGAATTCCAAACAATTGAAAACCAAGACATATAGAAATAATCAGTGTGATAAAAAATGATAATACTATATTTTTTGAGAGTAAATTATACATCTTTTATCTATAAAGGCTTAGAATTATTTATTCAAATCTTCCAAAACTTGTTTTGTAATATCCAATTTTGGATCTACATAATATACAATACCTTCTTTTTGATATCCCATTACATAATTGCAATTGTATTTACCTTTATTCTCATCAAAATACTCTTGTAATGTTTTGTGTAATTCTTCACTAGCCTTTGCACCTTTATCAGCCACAGATTTCATCATCGTTTGACTTTCAGCCTCCAAGGCTTGTTTTCTTTTAACAAGAGCTTGTTCTTTTGCTTGCGCTTGTTGTGGATTGATTTGACCAGCCTGTGCTTGTTGTACCAATTGCATATACTCTGTTTCCAATGCTTTCATTCGTCCTTGCAACGATGATTGAGCACCTTTTTGTTGTGCTTCAATTTCTTTTTCTAGCGTTTTATATTTTGTATAATTTGCAAAAAAAGTATCCGTGTTGATAAAAGCAATTTTTCCAAAATCTCCAGCAGCCATAGCACTAGGATTTCCCGATAAATTCACTTTTGGACCACTTCCATTTCCTTTGAAATGCAAGAAAAATAATACAGCTACTGCTACGGTCAATACCGCAATTAAAATTGTTTGAATGTTTTTCATTTTATGATTTTATAATTTATAAATGGAAATAGCCTATACAGCCATAATTTCTTTTTCTTTTGCTTCGAGCATTTTGTCAGATTTAGAAATATGTTCATCGGTCAATTTCTGAACTTTATCCTCGCCGCCTTTGATCATATCTTCCGATACGCCATCTTTTTTCAATTTTTTCAATTCTTCATTGCTATCTCTGCGGATATTACGAATTGAAACCTTTGATTTTTCTATTTCTGCTTTGGCTTGTTTTACTAGATCTTTTCTACGCTCTTCGGTCAATGGTGGCACCGCAATACGAATTACTTGTCCATCATTTTGAGGCGTAAGACCAATATTGGCTTGCATAATGGCTTTTTCTATAGGGCCAATTTGTGATTTATCCCAAGGCTGCAACACAAGCATTCTACTATCCTGAACCGTAATACTACATACCGCAGATAACGGCCCCATACTTCCA
>JBIPPG010000261.1:0-4088 GCA_044368545.1 Chitinophagales bacterium
CAATGTATGGGTCGTTAGGCTAATTCCATCCAACGCAATACTTCCTTTTTCTATAATATAGCCCAAATGGGACGGTGCTATGCGAAAGGTAAACTCCGTTGTATTGCCTTGCTTATGTACTGCTATACAATCCGCTACAGCATCCACATGGCCTTGTACAATATGTCCGTCTAGGCGGTCGCCTAGTTTCAAGCATCGTTCAATATTGATTTTTTGAAGTGGTTGCCACAAGGAAAGCGTTGTTTTTTTGAGGGTTTCTTCTATGGCGGTAATGCGATATTGATTTCCTTCCATTTGGTCAATAGTAAGGCAAATCCCATTGTGTGCAATGGATTGGTCTATTTTGAATTCATGTGTCCAATTGCTTGAAAACCAAACTTCTACATTGTTTTGATTTTCGACAATTTTTTCAATAACTGATTGATTTTCAACAATTCCTGTAAACATGCACCAATGATTTAGATATAATTATTGTAGTATAAAATTAGATACAAAAATAAAATACATTATCTATAAGAAAGCATTTAATTTTGCAGCATGAGATTAAATCAATATATAGCACACTCGGGACTATGCAGTAGACGCGATGCCGATCAACTAATAAAGAACGGCGAAGTGGTGGTAAACGGTGCGGTAGTGAATACTATGGGGCTGGTAGTAGGTCCCGAAGATATCGTAAAGGTAAAAGGAAAATTGATAAAACCAGAGCGTTTTATTTATATTTTATTGAACAAACCAAAGGATTATATTACTACTACTTCGGACGAAAAGGATCGAAAAACGGTTGTAAATATCATTATGCCCAAATTGAAACAAGATAAATCGATAGGCAATGTGCGTATCTATCCCGTAGGGCGATTGGATAGAAATACAACGGGGCTTTTGCTACTGACAAATGATGGCGAACTGACACAACGACTCACGCATCCCAAATTCAACATTGAAAAAATATATGTAGCGGAGCTGGATAATGAAATTTCGATGGAAGAAATGGAAAAAATAGCGGAAGGTGTAGAACTAGAAGATGGTTTTATCAAAGTAGATGATATAGCCTATTCCGATCCTAGAGATTATTCAAAAGTGGGCGTAGCGATACATAGTGGCAAAAATCGTATTGTGCGCCGTATCTTTGAACACATGGGATATCAAGTAAAATATTTGGATAGAATTGTATTTGCTGGATTGACCAAAAAGAATTTGCCACGAGGTAGCTGGCGTTTTTTGACTGAGGAAGAAGTGTTGAAGCTTAAAAATTTGAACAATCCTAATAAAAAATTTATTCCGCCATCAAAATCTACTCGCAAAGATAAAGATGCTAAGAAAATAAGACGTTTTAGGTAACTTTAAATTAAGTAGGGCTTGCTGTTTATCTCAAAAATTGCTTGCACTTTTTCTCTTGAATTTAAAATAAAACAAGTTAATTTGTAGATTAATACACGTTAAACACCAAGCCCTAGATAAGAAATTTTAAGCATACATAAGGCTACAACCTCTAATATCGCTATTATCTTTTCGCCCCAATATCTCAAAATCGCCTTGAGATGACAATGAAATAAGGTCTTGTGTTTCGATAAAACTGCAACTATGGATATTGGCTAAATCAATAATTTTAGCTACACCGTTTCCTTCAAGCGCAGTAGACAAGGGATTATTAACTTCCGAAACCAAAACTTTTTTCCAAACGGGTGTTTTGAACTTTAGATTATTGATAGCATACGATTGGCTCAAGAGTTCGCACATACCATATTCCGAGCCAATAGTGGCATTGGGGAACTTTTTACGCATCATTTGGAGCATCTCATTTTTGGGAATTTCCCGTCTCGTACCTTTCATTCCGCCTGTTTCTATCAATATCAAATCCTCATACTCCGAATGAAAAGCTGCCATCAAATCAATGATCGCAAAACTAATTCCAATCAATATTATTTTCTTCTTTTCTTGTATGGCTTTTTCTATTGCCTGTATCAATGCCTCCAATTCATTGAGATAAAAATGTTTTTCCAATCTCGCCGACTGTTCCGTCCATCTTTTAACCATATATACCAGCGAAGAATGGCTTCGTTCAAGGTAATGTGGCAATAAGCCAAACACTGTATATTCCACAATATCCCCAAAAAAAGAATGAAAGCTCAAATCGATACTTTGATGATACAGATTTATATCCGAAACATAATGCTTGGAAGTAGTCATACCCGAAGTTCCACTACTTTCAAAAAAGAAATCTTGGCTCGAATGCGTAGCTACAACTTTGTGGGTTTTAAAAAATGAAATAGGCAAAAATGGAATTTGTGTCAATGACACAACGGCTTCTTTTTCTACCCGAATTCCTTTGCAGAATTGACGATAGATTTCACACGAATCATATTGATATCGAAAGGCTTGAAGCGCTTTTTCTTCAAAATTTTCATACTTGATTTTGGTTAAATCCCAATCCATTTCCATTTCAAATTAATACAAAAATGACAATGAAAGTCTAGGATCTCGGCTAATAGAACCCGGATTAATTCCCATTTTTCCTTCAGGAATAGTCCTTTTCATATTTTTGTAATACGAGTCAAAAGCAGGATGAGTCTGGTTTGTTTTTTTATCCTTAAAAGTCATAGGATATAGCTTAAAAAAATCGCGATGGTTATTCGCAAATCGAAACGCTTCGTATATCAACTCCGAACAATAATACATTTTGTTGTGCATCAAAAATACGGTATCATAAGGCATCCCTAGCATTGATTTGGCATACGAAATAGCATCGGGAATCAATTCCAGGTACTTTTCCTCCAAGCGCCCAATGGCTATGGTAGGATTTCCCTCTTTGGATTTATACCTATTTATAAAATCATTTATAGGCACCATCACCACGCCGTTTACGTTGGCTTCCAAAGCCTGTAGCTGTCCTTCGTCATTTTTCACTACCAATGCAATATGCGAAAAACGTGCGTTGTTCTTGCTCGTAGTTACCTCTTCTATGGCATTGCACATATCGCCACAATCACAATCTTGAAACAACAAATCGCCCTCTTGATATTGAGCCGAAATGGATTGTGAAATTAATACAAATAAAATGAATAAATATTTCAATACAATAATTTTTTATTTTTTAAGAGCCGATAGCACCAAACTTTCAAAAGCATAGCTTAACGCAATGCCTTTGCAAACCAATTGCTGTGGGAAAATACTGGCTTCCGAAAGTCCTGGAAGTGTATTCGCCTCCAAAAAGAAGATTTCTTCGCCTTTTAGGAAATAATCGATACGCGTAAGCCCTCTACAACCAAATTCTTGAAACAACGCTATGGAATATTCGCTAATTTTAGCTTCAATTGCTTTGGAAATATTAGGTGCGGGAGTCAATTCCTTGGACTTTCCTTCATATTTTGCTTCAAAATCAAAAAACTCATTCTCCGATACGACTTCCGTAATAGGCAATGCCGTCAAAACACCTTCGTGCTCAAATACACCCTGTGCCAACTCTCTTCCCTCAATAAATTCTTCTACCACTACTCTCTTTGAATGCTGCATAGCCTCCTCAATAGCAGGCATAAGCTCATCCCAATTTTTCACCTTGCTCACCCCAAAACTACTGCCTGCATCATTGGGTTTGACAAATAATGGCAAGCCAATTTTTTGCATCGCATCCAAGTTTATATTTTCAATATCCATTACCTCTACAAAACGTGCCGTTTGAACTCCAAGGATAGAACTCGCTATTTTTTTACTAAAAATTTTATCCATTGTAATGGCACTACTTCTAGCATCACAGCCTGTATAGGGGATTTGTAGCATTTCAAAATAACCCTGTATCTTGCCATCTTCGGCAGGCGAACCGTGCAAACACATAAAAACGACATCAAATACTACTTTTGTAGCCGCAGGCAACGAAAAATCGTTCTTATCTATCACTACGTTGGAATCTATATCCGTCCAAGCCTCTCTCGTAATATCAATAATCCAAGTATTATACTTAGTAGCATCCAAATTGGCTCTAACTACATTAGCACTTTTAAGCGAAATTACACGCTCTGCATCATATCCTCCCGAAACGATTGCTACATTCATTTTACTCATTCCATCTATATTTTTTAAAAACTTATTAT
>JBIPPG010000027.1:0-13775 GCA_044368545.1 Chitinophagales bacterium
TGCTAGAAATATGTGTTATGAAGCTTATCAAAAATTTATGGCTAAAAAATTTGAAGACATCCGACTTTTTGAACCTAATTATATCATTAATAATTATGTAAAAAACTAAATTGTGATGATATCTCCAAATCTTCTAACGAAATACCGAAAAACATTTTTAAAAATTCGATCGCTACAAAACAAACATCGTTTGTACTTTTTCAATCTTATTGATGCACAACCCGAAATTAACGTAGGCGATTTGACCGAAAAATCAGGCTTTGACCAAGCACTTACGAGCCAGTTTATAGCTATTCTAAGAAAAGCAGGTTTTGTAAAAACACGACGCGATGGACGCACTATTTTCTACAGTACGCACAAGCCCGAAGTATGCAAACTCATTACCTTGGCTGCGGCTATTACCGAATCCAAAGAAGTCGACTTTGAGACAGTGACTTCAGCTACACTGCTTACTTCCCATTACAAAGCTATTATGGCAGTTCATAAGATTCTTAAAATTTTGTCAAACAAAAATCGCATCTATATTTTGGATTACGTCTTAGAAAATCCCAATAAATCCATCAAAGAAATTACGGAAGAGCTCAGTATGAAACGCGGTATGGTATCACTCACCCTCAAAATGTTTTGTGACATCAAATTTATGAATATAGAAGATCAAAATGCCATTATGCAATTCAAAATCAACAAGCCTTTTTTTGAGCATTTTAACTATGCGATAGATGAGTATATTTAAGAATTTTATAAAAAAATTAGTATGTTAAATTGGTTAGAAAATTGGTATTTAAAGATGTGTGATGGGGACTGGGAACACAACTATGGTATAACTATAAAGACCATAGATAATCCGGGATGGGATATTACGATTGATTTAGCGGACACGGGCGTTGCGATTGAGGAAGAAGAATGGAAATATTTTGAGGAAAGTGAGACCCAATGGTATGGATATAAAATCAAAAACAATGTTTTTGAAGCATCTGGTGATCCAAAAAAATTAAACTTTTTAGTTGCTTTATTTAAAGAAAAAATTGAACAAAACAAAAAATAAATAATTTAATCTTTACCAAGAATATTTACAACAACATCTAAAAAAACCTAATTTTGTCCATTATATCTCAAATTATACTTTCTAGCCTTTAATTATTGACTTCAAGATAGAGCATTGTTTAATTAGTAAATAATAGCCCTAGAGCAAGCCCCTTTTGACGAAACAAGACAAAGAGTGACGATTATTAGAGATTCATTCAAATAATTAAAACAAAAAAGCCTCCAAAACATTGCTGTTTGGAGGCTTAATTTGGTACACCGTAGGAGAATCGAACTCCTCTTGCCAGGATGAAAACCTGAAGTCCTAACCGATAGACGAACGGTGCATTTACAACATTGCTATATCAAAATTGCGAGTGCAAAGATAATGTATTTTTTTTAAGTGTCAAGCCTTTTTTTTGAAAAAAAATTAATTTTCTTGATATTTTCGCCATAACACTATGGCTATCAGCATAAAAATAATATTGGGGATCCATACCGCCAGCAAAGGGAACAAATGTGCTTTGATAGCAAATGATATAGAAAATTTTTGGATTACTTCAAATATAGAACACAACGTAATTCCTATCATAAGCTGAACGCCCATACCACCTCGTATTTTTTTGGATGCTAATGTAGCGCCAATAATAGTAAGAATAATAATTCCAAAACAATTGGCGGTTCTTCGATACAATTCACTTTCAAAATCTGCCGTATTCTCAACACCTTGCGCCTTCAAATCGGCTATTTTATCTATCAGCTCCGTTCGGTTCAATTCCTCAATATACGTCCATCGTTTGACAAAAACCGTGGGATCTAGCACAATTCCAGTATTCATAGATTCTCCTTTGGTCAGCACTTCTTTTCCATTATCAAATTGTCTTTTTATATAATTTTTTAGAGTCCAAGTTTGAGTAAGGGTATCCCAAACGGCTCTTTCCGCCAAATATTTTGACTTCAATACACCTTTTGATATTTCTTCAACCGAAACGGTGGTAGCGGTTTTGATAGAATTGTCATAAATTCTAAAATATACATACGTACTATCGTTAATTTTTCGATGCAAATGATCGCTAGAAAGTACAGGCTGATACGCTATATATTTATTCTCAAATGCCAATCTTTTTTTATTGGTATTGGGCACTACATAATTATTGGCTAACCAAAGTAGGATGGCTATTAATGTACTAGAAAAAATATAGGGAAATAAAAAACGTTTGAAGCTCATTCCACTATTGAACATAGCTATAATTTCGGAGCGTCCTGCCAATTGTGATGTAAAAAAAACTACGGTAATAAATACAAAATAAGGCCCCAAAAGTGCAATAATATAGGGAATAAAATTGAGATAAAACTCTAAAGCAACTTGCTTGAACGAAAGGTCATTTTTCAAAAATTTATCAATATGCTCCCCAATATCTATTGTGATAGCAATGGATACTATCAATAATAGCGTGAAGGCAAATCCGAGTAAAAATTGCTTAATTATATAGCGATCGAGCCGACAGAAATAGTTCAAGAGATTATTTTTATTTATTCAAAAGACAAATATAATATGTTCTTTATGGAGTTAAAGGAGTTTTTAGCTACCCTTTACATTTTTGACCATATTTTCTATCATATCCCATTCTGAATTTGTTACATCGTTTAGCAAATTGAATTGACCAGCGCCTTGTAGCCATTCTCCTCCATCTATTGTCACTACTTCGCCATTGATATAATCGGAATAATCCGAAACCAAATACGCTACTAAATTGGCTAATTCTTGATGGTCTCCCACACGTTTCAATGGATTTCTAGCCCCTAAATCAAATTTCTTGGCCATTTCGCCGGGCAATAATCGTTCCCAAGCACCTTTTGTAGGAAAAGGCCCTGGTGCTACGGCATTAAACCAAATATTATACTTTGCCCATTCTACGGCTAGGCTTCTTGTCATAGCCAAAACACCCGCTTTGGCTGTAGCTGATGGCACTACAAATGCACTTCCAGTCCAAGCATACGTAGTAACGATATTCAAAACCTTAGCTTTTTCTACTTTATTTTCTATCCAATGCTTCCCAAATTCCATAGTACAATTCACCGTACCTTTCAATACAATGTCAATAATCACTCCAAAAGCTCTTGCACTCAATCTTTCGGTAGGACTAATAAAATTTCCTGCGGCGTTATTTATCAAAATATCCACTTTCCCAAAATGACGCAATGTCTCTTGCAACAAGTTGGTAATTTGCAAATGCTCTCTTACATCACAAGCTATTGGCATACATTTTCCACCTGTTTCTGCGCTCAATTCTTGAGCCGTTTTTTCTAAAACATCCATTTTTCTACTCGTAATTACCACGTGAGCTCCAAGTTCCAATAGATATTTACTCATAGCACGTCCCAAACCTGTCCCACCGCCAGTAACAACGGCTACTTTTCCTTTCATTGAATCTTCTTTCAACATACCTGTATGCATCATATTCTATAAATTTTGATATTTTAAAACAAAAATAGGGATAATTTTTCTAAATTTACACATTATAATATTTTGTATTTAAGTCAACACTAAAGCGCAATTAATGATTCTATCTTATTTTAAGAAAATTTCACTTACAAAATGGATTTTCATCTGTATGATTCTGGGGATATTGTTTGGATATTTTTTTCCTTCAATAGCTATTGAATTGAAGTTTGTATCTCAAATTTTTCTGAGATTGGTAAAAAGTATTGTGGCCCCATTAATTTTTGCAACCATCGTGCTGGGGATAGCACATCATAGCAATCTTAAAGATATTGGCAAATTAGGTTTCAAATCCATATTGTATTTTGAAATAGTTACAACCTTGGCATTATTTATAGGATTGGCAGCTATCAATATCACAAAAGCAGGTGAAGGAATTGTACTACCGCCTTCGGTAGAAAAAGTAGAAACCGTAAAAGCCAAGACATTTAAAGAACATTTGGTTGAAAGTTTTCCAGAAAATATAGCCAAATCCATTGCTGAAGGTCAAATGCTCCAAATTGTTATATTTAGTATTCTATTTGGGATTGGGTTGGCATTAGCGCCAGAACACGCCAAAACACACATGATGAATTTTTCAGAATCGTTAGCCGAAACGATGTTTAAAATGACGGGAATTATAATGTATTTTGCTCCTATCGCCGTAGGATGCGCTATGGCATATTCGGTGGGCCATGTAGGGATTCAAATTTTGAAAAATCTGATGTATCTTGTTTTGACATTATATGGGGCTCTTATTGTATTTATTGTTGCAGTATTAGTCCCTATTGCTTTATACTTCAAGATAAATATAAAAAAATTGGCACAACATATTTCCGAACCCGTTTCTATAGCTTTTGCCACAACCAGTTCAGATAGCGCACTTCCCAAACTTATGCTGGCATTAGAAAAAATGGGCTGTAGCCGAAAGATAGTATCTTTTGTTTTGCCAATGGGTTATAGTTTTAATCTGGATGGCACTACGCTATACTTAAGTCTTGCAACCATTTTTGTAGCTCAAGTATCTAAAATAGACCTTACTTGGGGACAGCAAATAAGTATATTACTCACCTTGATGCTGACTAGCAAAGGCGTAGCAGGTGTTCCAAGAGCATCACTTGTAATTCTTTTGGGAATGGCAAGTAGTTTAAATTTACCCTTAGAGCCTATTTTCTTGATTTTTGGGGTGGATGAACTGATGGATATGGCACGCACCAGTACCAATGTTATTGGAAATAGCTTAGCTACCTGTGTTATTGCTAAATCGGAAGGAGAATTGCAGGAAATTTAATTAAGCGTAATATGGTTATTCAAATCCATGCTTACATGTAAAAATCTAATTATTTCAATTTGAGTTTTATTTTTCTTTTTATAGAAAATAATACCGTATATACAATCAATTTAGTCCAATCTTCGCTTCTCTTGATTGTACTATTTTCTTGTTATTACGGCATTTACCACTCTAAAATTACAAAATAGTTTAGACTATTTTATAAGTAAGATTGGTATAATATGTCGTCCTTTATTAAATCCAAATATTTCCGAAGATATATTGTCGTATTTTCTTCCCCAATTTTGATTTTCAGATAATTGATTGCAAGCTTCTAAAAGTTCAAAATAATATTTATCTGCTTGTGCCTCAGACCATTCATCAAACGTATAATTCCAAATATCTTTTAAATCTTCTAAAGCCTTTTTAGTTAAGAAATAGTTACCCATTTCTTTTATTGTTTTTCATTACTTCCAAATGCTGATTAGGCTCAAAATCATTAACCAAGCCGCTCTCTATCCCTTCTTCCAAAGCCTTTTTAAGAGCTAATCGCCTAATTTCTTCTTCCTCCAAAAGCCTTAAGCCTGCTCTAATCACTTCACTTGCATTTTTGAATCTTCCTTCGGATACATTATTATCAACAAATCGTTCAAAGTAATCACCTAATGAAACTGATGTATTTCTTCCCATATTTATTTTTTTCACAAAATTACCAAAAATTGGTAACATTAAACTATTTATTTTAATAATGAAATAAAAAAAAGCCCAGAACAATTATTCTGGGCTTTGAAATTTCTATTTTTTGAAATAATCTATTTGTACATAGCACTTTTTACGGCTTGCATAACTTTAGAAGTATTAGGCATATAAGCTTCTACTAAATTTGCAGCATAATGCATTGAGCTATCCGCTCCAGTAACTCGTTTTATTGGTGCATCTAAGTAGTCAAAAGCATGTTTTTGAACTTGATAAGTAATCTCTGATGAAACACTACCAAAAGGCCAACTTTCCTCTACAATCACCAATCTATTTGTTTTCTTTACAGAATTTATAATTGCTTCAATGTCTAAAGGTCTAATCGTTCTTAAATCAACTACTTCTACATTGATTCCTTCTTTAGCCAACTCTTCGGCAGCGGCCATACTTACCTTAACCATTTTGTTAAAAGATACGATAGTACAATCAGTACCTTCACGTTTCACATCTGCCTTACCTATTGGGATATAATATTCTTCATCGGGAATATCACAATTATCAGAATACATAACCTCGCTTTCCATAAAAATCACGGGATCTGGATCTAAAATTGCCGATTTCATCAAACCTTTAGCATCATACCCATTAGATGGTGAAATCACTTTCAATCCTGGAACATTGGCATACCAGCTTTCAAAGGCCATACTATGCTGTGCACCTAGCTGACCCGCACTTCCGTTTGGACCTCTAAAAACTATAGGACAACTAAATTCACCTGCACTCATTGCAAGCATTTTAGAAGCATGATTTACTATTTGATCTATTGCTAATAATGCAAAATTCCAAGTCATAAACTCAATGATAGGTTTAGTACCATTCACAGCAGCTCCAACACCTATCGCTGCAAAACCCAATTCTGCAATAGGTGTATCTATAACTCTTTTTGGACCAAACTCGTCCAACATTCCTTGACTTACTTTGTAGGCACCATTATATTCCGCTACTTCTTCTCCCATCAAAAAAATTGATGGATCTTTGCGCATTTCTTCGCTCATAGCTTCTCGCAATGCATCTCTAAATTTAATTTGTCTCATTATATTTTAGATTTATAAGTTATTTGAAATTTGTTCAGCAATCGTTTTAAACTCCTCATTGCTAAACTTTAATTTTTCATTTGCAAAGTTAATATCATTTACATTATTTATTGGAATTAAATGTACATGTGCATGTGGTACTTCTAACCCAATTACAGTCATTGCTACTCTTTCACAAGGTATTGATTTTTTAATTGCCTTCGCTATTGTTTTTGAAAAAGACATCAACTCTTGATAATCAACCGCTTCTAAATCCCATATCAAATCTACTTCCTTTTTGGGAACGACTAAAACATGACCTCTTGTCAGTGGAAAAATATCCAAGAACGCATAACAAAATTCATTCTCAGCCACTTTATAAGAAGGAATTTCTCCTTGAATAATTTTGGTGAAAATAGAAGACATACTGTTTATTATTTAGAAATATCCAATATTTCGTAATCTATAGGTCCTGCAGGTGTAGTAATTGTAATTTTATCACCTTTTTTATGCCCAAGCAACGCTCTACCTATTGGTGAAGAAACAGACAATTTACCAACTTTCACATCGGCTTCAATTTCTGAAACAATTTGATAATTAAATTCCTTGTTTGCTTTTAAGTTTTTAACTTTTACATTTGTTAAAATACTTACTGTACTTGTATCAATATCATTTACATCCAAAAGTCTTACATTCGTAAGAGCTGTTTCCAACATAGCAATACGTTTTTCTAATTTTGCTTGCTCTTCTTTGGCCGCATCATACTCTGCATTTTCACTCAAATCGCCTTTTTCTCTAGCCTCTGCCAAAGCAGCACCTGCTTCAGCTCTCCCCTCAGTTTTCAAAAACTGTATTTCGGATTTTAATTTTTCAAAACTTTCTTTTGTTAAAAAAACATTAGACATATAATTAAGTATTTATTTAATTTAAAAAAACAGAGACGTTCCTTTTTTCAAAGAAACGTCTCCGATATAATTTTGCAAATATAAAACTATTTTATCAATATCAGCTCAATTCTATTATTTGCTTCTTTTCCTGTTTCAGAATCATTTGATTCTAATGGCATAGAATCGCCTTTTGCTTCTGTTTCAATCTTAGCAGCAGGAACTCCTTTGTCAGAAAGAAGTTTTTTAATAGCTTCTGCTCTCTTAGTAGCAATATCAAGATTTGCGGTTGTATATTTTCCATTATCAGTATGAGATACGATTTTCAACTTACTGAAAGTAGCATCTGCAAGATTAGCAGCTATTCTAGTAGTAGTTCTCAAACCAATTTTTTTGATAGAATCTGTACCTATAATAAACTTAAGACTTTTTGCATCTTCTTTCAAATCATTTTCTAACGAATTTGCTGGAGTTGCTGTTCCAGTAGAAGAAGATGAAGAAGTAGTAGCTGGTTTAGGGGCAACTTTAGTAGGCTCTGATTTTGGAGCTGTAGTTTTTGGAGTTGATGGGGCTTCTTTAAATGTTGAAGAAGATCCACCTGTATTTTTCAAATTACCATCATCTACCAATGTAATTTCCACACGTCTATTTATTTGACGACCTTCTTCAGTTCTATTATCCGCTATTGGTTTTTCTTGTCCAAACCACTCAACATTAATAGCATTTTCAGGGATAGCTTTTGAAGCAATCAAATACTTAGCTACCGCAATCGCTCTATTTTTAGATAATGTCATATTGTTTTCTGGCTTACCCATTTCATCTGTATGACCTATAACATTAAATTTATTCTCAGGGTAATTACGCATCAAATCGCCAATTACATCCAATGCTCCCATTCCTTTTAATGTTAATTGAGCACTAGCTGTTTTGAATTCAATACGCTGTGCAAAATCTTTAAACATTTTATTTACATCTCTATATTGAATTACAGTTTCAATTTTTGGTGGCAATTGTACCATCACCGTATCAATTCTTGTCTCTACTTTAGGTTTTTCGATAGGTTTTGCTTCTTTTATCACTTCAGCAATTACTAACTTTTTCTCTTCATAATCATCACAGATTCCTTTTGAAAGCATATAGGTAAAACCTACGTTATGAGTACCCGCAAAAACCCATGAAGGACGATAATTATAACTAATTTCAAGCACCGATGGATTTTTTGATTTACTCATTGGTACATCTATAGAGAATCCTCCCGCAATCCCCATGTGAGCTCTTTTTGTAGCTTCTTTATCAATCCCATCAGTTTGATACAAATATCCAAATCGAAAAGCAAAACGCTCACGATAAGAATATTCAGCACCAACCCCATAATCATTTTCAATAAATGGATTATAAATAAAACTACCCGACATAGATAGCCTATGAGCTGGCTTACAAAAACGTTCTTTTGACTCAGGCATCTTTCCAAAATATAAATCTTTTGTAAAAGCAATTGAAAATTGTGTAGGCAATTCAAATTTTGCAGCTCTCAAATTATAGGGTATTTCATAACTTGAACTTCCTGGCGCAGGTCTTTTTACGGTTAACCCATCGCCTGAATACTGCATAGGAAAACCAATATTTCTAATATGTACCCCAAAATGAATATCATCTAATTCACCTGTAGTATATTGAAGTCCAGCATCCAATGCCGCTCCAGTTGCGGTCACATTACTTATACCTTCACTAATTAATTTTAGTGTTATTCCGCCATTTACATATTTACTAAATCTTCTTGCAAAAGAGAATCCTAAATTCATCATAAAAGGAGAGAACGTACCGATTGCAGTAGAACCATTAGAAGTAGTAGTTAATGGCAATTTACCATAATTCAAATAATTAACATTAAAACCAATGTTATTTCCTGGTGAGATTTCACCAGCTACACCTAAATTCATAAGGCTTGTTTCTGTACCAGATAACCAGGATACATAATTAGCCATTACAGATATTTTTCTATTCATGGCTAAGCCACCAATATTAGTTCCAAATGCATCAACACCTCTTACAGTAGCTGAATTAATTCCAAACATACCCATTGTCTTAGCCTGAGGCGTAATTAACAATTCATAGGCTCCTGCTTCTCCAGCTCTATCTGAATTCCCTGCATATACATTACTGCATACTAACAAGACACTTAACGTTTTTAAAAATTTAATCATATACTTAATTGACTATCTAAAAAATTAAAAATTACTTACATCTGCCGAACGCATGGTAGCAAATAATTTCAATACCTTACTTCCATACTCAGGAGATTCTACATTGATATAATACACACCACTCGCTACTAATACACCTGAATTGGTTCTCAAATCCCAAGAAATTGAGTTATCTAAATTTCTATCTCTACTTCCTTGATTAGCACCATAAAACAAATCTGTATTTTCATCCAAAGACTGTTTCAATGTTCTAACCAATACCCCATCTGTAGTAAAAATTGAAATTTTTGCATTTTTAGGAACATTTACAATTTTAATTGTATTTTGAGTAATTGAACTTTCGTACACAGAATATGCATTATAAGGATTTGGAACTATAACCATATCATCAAAAGCAGATCGAATCATATCTTTGTTTCCTCTTGTAGCTTCTAGCCCTTTAGTTGAAAACTGATATTCCAACTTAGAATTATCTAGATAAAAAGCAAAAGGCTTTTGCATTCTTAACTTAATACGAACATCTGAAGGTATTTTATACTCACCAGAACTAGTATATATAGAAGAATCTTTTTTCATGTGAGGAACAAAAGTCCAAATAAATGATCTATAAATTTTTGCAACTGTAGAATCTAACTCAATATTACTATTTAATGTATTTAACTGAGTTAAATTAATATTGGCATTATTTTTATCTTTATTAAATCTAGTCAATAATACTTGTTGATCTTTTTCCCCTCCATCATACAAGGTATTTGTAATATAAACAAAGTGACTTCCTCCTAATATGGGTGTTCCTAAATCTGTAACAATTTTATCTGTTGGATCCCACCACATATTTGCGCCTCCTTTGCCAATATTTCTTGAATTTTCTCCAAAATAAACGTTAACTCTCTGTCCAGTTTCCAAATTTATAGCATAACCAGGAAAATAACTTCTCCCAAAATCACCAGAAATTGGATTCTGATCCTTGTCTAAAGAAGGCGCTTTTCTAATTTGCCCTTTAAAAGCATTGAATTCATGGAATTCAGGAGTTTCCCCAGTTTCAAGGACTACACATTGACTCCATTTAGATTTATCTTTAGTGATTACTAAATCTACACTAAACAATGAATCTAAATTATTTTGAGGACCTTCTCCTACTACAACATCTCTATCAAAATTATTAGTTAAATATTTCCATTTAAATCCTGGTCCATAACTAGAATAATTTCTGTCAACATTTCCACTTTCTATGGCATTATTAGCAGTTAAGCAATAAGGAGCTATTTTTGATTCATAAATTTTAGCAAAATCACCATTAGGATCGTTAAACACTCTATTTCCTCCTATATAATTAAAACTTGAATTAAACCTTCTATTTGTTTGAACAGTTACACCCGTTCTAATCCAATGTAGATAATCTTTTTCATTATCCGACTTTAAAAACTGCAACCATTGGTCTTCTGAATTACTATACTCTACTATGGCATCAACATTTTTATAAAAAGCATTTTTGTTTCTAGCCACCACACCTATTGAGTCGGGTGTTGTAAATCCAATAGTTACACCATAATCTTTTAATTTATTATTAATTAAATCTTCAATAATAACAGATTGATCAAAAGGTCTATCAATATTTTTTTCAGAAACTATTACATCATTACCAACAGATAGCTCCCAATAACCTTTTGCTTTATTTACTTTATTGCCTAATGTAGACGAAGAATCTCTAATAGTCAGTTTAAAATCTGCCCCAACCACTTTGTATGGATTGTTTACAAAAGCTGAAAAGGGTGTATTACCTGCTTTATATTTTAATTCATCTACACTATTGGTTTCTAGAATTTTATTTTCAACACCATCTGCCAATTCTAAGAAATAAGAACCGTTACCTACTCCCGATATTCTAGTAATATCTAGACCTTGAAAAAACTCAGAATTAGTTTTAACGCCACTTGCATCTATATTGTGTGGGGATGCACTAAAAATTTTAATAGAACTACTAAATAATAAAGGGGTTATATTATTTTTTCTATAATCTCTTGGTAGTGTACCCGGTAATTGATAATTATTGTATGCAAATGCAACCACGGCATAATAATATGTTTTATTATTAACCAAATTTTTTCGACCTTCTTGTTCAAATAAATCTTCATTTACTTTGAATGTATGCGAAATACCTTGATTGGTTAGATTTGCTTTAAGATATTGAACTAATGTAGTATCTTTTTCATTATCACAATTTATCAATCTTTTAAAATTATACACATCCCCTTTTATATCATTTTTAATGTCTAAAGCTTTGAGTAATCTAGATTTAGAATTATCATACAAATCTTCCAATTTTGAAATTTCAGAAGGATTGTTTACTTGATAAATGAAATAACCTTCAAATTTATATGTACTATCAATCAAATTTCTTAAATTTGGAATTGGAGGCAATTTTTGACTAAAAGACTCTCCAAAATTATTCGAACTCGTATAGTTTTTCAAATTAAACAACAATTCATTTTTTGACTCTACAATATCAATTTCAGGTGCATCGGGACCTTTGATTGTTTTAAAATCATTATCAAACAATGTTTGTGCTAAATCATCTGCTGGATATAAATGCTCACAAACATTAATTTTACAGCCATTGTAAGACCCAACAGGAGGTTGAACAAATACAACTCCTATTGATACATATTGTGCTTCACCTGCATTTAACCTAAAAGTACCCGAATGCTGAATAAAACGCATATCTTGCTGGGGAACCGAAGCAGAACACATAGACCAATCCGTAGCCGTTTTTGCAGGATTTCCTGGGAAACAAAAATTGGTTGGTGATCCACCACCCGATATACAATCGTCTCCATATCTAAATGGATTTCCTCTTAAATTTTTCCCTTCTTGATAGTTCCTAAAATCCACATCTCTTTCAGGATCCGAATTGTCTCTTCCACGTGTTAAAGTGGTCCAGTTAAAAGCAGTCATTTTATTAGGAATTCCACTCGGACCTATAGCTCCTTCAAAAAAGTCAACTCCAATAATAGGAATATTTTCACCATATCCCGGAGCATTACCCGTAGCATCAAAGGCATCGGCATTTACACAAAATCCAAGATTTCTTTCAGGCACACATCCAATATAGTCATCTGAATAATCGCCCATATCGGTATCTACAAACTGTGAGATATAACAATCTGATAAAGATAATCCTTTATTGACAATCTCATATCTATAAAAAGTCATATTGTTCAAATCATCCGAAGTAACAAAAGCAAACGCTAAACAATTAATTTGAACACCAATTGGAGCTGAAACCGTGGGCGTAGCACCTCTATGAATATTCCCTACATCATTCGTTACCCAAAATATCATCTGATCGGCTATAGCGCCTTCAGTATTACCAGGTTTAGTTCCATCTAGATTTTTAATTGCTGGGTATTCTAACAGCTCTGGCTCATATATACCATTTCCATTTTTATCATAAAAAGGCGCTAAGTTTTCTTTAAAATCTGCAGCAGTAAAACCGCTCGCAGGCATTTGATCCATTTTACTATTTCCTTTTGCTGGCCAAAACTTAATAGAATTTGGCATTTTATTAGGGTCTGGATTCGCTAAATAGGCTTTTATATCGGCGCCTTTTACTTCAAAAAAACGGTCAAACTTATCACAAGTAGCCTTATCAATTGAAGGATTGGGACTAGAGATAGGACCAGGGTAAAAATCGGTTCCTCGTAGAGAATGATATGTAACAGCTGCAATTCTTAATTGACCAGAACCCGTTTTTCCTGACAACCATAATGAACCCGCAAAAATTGGATTTTGTTGGCGCTGCCCTTTAGCTTCTTGTTCTGCAGTTAATTTTGGAGCCCCATACTTAGCATTCGTACCATCATACCACATATCTCCCGTATTGAGGAGTTTTGCTCTAATATTATTAATATCGAGATCTATCTGTGCTTTTCCATTAGCACAATCTCCTGCACGTGTAGAAATTTGAGGTCTTTTGGGTGCATTAGGATCAATAGATGGCATTCTAGAAAATCCATGAACAAAATATGTAAAACATACTATTAATAATAAATACTTTTTCATATATATATCAATTTAATTTATTTTTAAAAATTTAATATTGCACCTAATTGAATAACTCTAGGTCTTGCAAAATAAGAAGTT